>NZ_JARACH010000036.1:0-85731 GCF_029087445.1 Amycolatopsis sp. La24 | reverse complement strand
CGACACCTTCGCACCGCTGTTGGACCCCGCGGTGGTCCCGAGGGTGAGCAGCTCGTCGGCCAGCTCGCCCAGCCCGGCGCGCTCGGCCAGCCGCATCACCGGCACCAGCCCCGCATGCGACACCAGATTCGGATCGTCGAACCTCGCCGACACCGCCCCGGCAGTATGCAATGATCGCATCCAGCAGATGCCCTCTCGCTCGGACTGATTTTTCCTTCGCAAGAACAATCATCCCAGCTCAGAGGGCATCTGCGCGTCCAGACACGGCCTACACCACCACAAACACCGGTGGATCCAGGTCAGATTCCCTCAAGGAGCCCCTCACAGACCGCACACCGCGCTGCCGCCCGATCGGCCCGACTGCCCGGCAGTCGGCCCGGCCTTCTCGACCCGGGCGGACGCGCTCCCCACGCACCCGCGGGCCCGCTCTAAGTCCCTGGCCTGGGGCTCGGAGCCCTTCACGGATACCCGTATCGCGGACGCCGCGGCATCCGCAGGAAGCTCTCGTCTGAAAGCCGTCTCTAGAACAAGCCGACCGGCTCGTCCTCCCCGGGCTCGTCCCCGTCCGGCCGCCAGCGGTACTTCCGCAGGTCCACCTTGTCGCCGTCCGCGAGTACGCCCTCGGCGCGCAGTCGCTCCAGTTGTTCGTGCAGCAGATGCGGCGCGGGGGTCCCGTTCGCGCGGAGGATGCGGTGCCAGGGCAGGTCGTGGCCGTCCTCGGCGAGGGCGCGGCCGACCATGCGCGGAGAGGGAGCGCCGGAGAGCGCTGCGACGTCGCCGTACGTCGCGACTGTCCCCGCGGGTACGTCGGCGATGACTGCGCGTATCCGCTCGTGCAGTTCGTCGTTCATGACCCGGGGAATGATAGTCCCGCCGAGGGGTGTGCCGGTGCGCCACCCGGGTGAGCGGGCATGGTTCCATCGCTGATGTGCACGTGCGGAGAGCAGGGACTGGGCAGGCGCGGCTGGTGCGCCCGCCGGTCCCCGCCGCACCCACGTTCACCTGGGACGAGGACGCTCGACGGCTGCTGTCGGCGCCCGCGGGATTCCGCCGCGTGCTCGGCGGGCCGGGCACCGGGAAGACGGCGCTGCTCGCCACCGCGGCCGCGCGCCGGATCGCTGAGGGGGCGGATCCGGAGAGCGTGCTGCTGCTCACGACGTCCCGGCGGGCCGCCGACGCGCTGCGCGCCGACCTCACGCGGCGGCTCACGTCGGATCCGGATCAGGAGTCTCCGCTGCCGCGCACGGTGAGTGAACCGCTTGTGCGCACAGTGCATTCGTACGCGTTTTCCTTGCTGCGCTTGGAAGCTCGCGCCGAGGAACTGCCGCCGCCGCGGTTGCTGGCCGGGGCGGAGCAGGACGTCGTCGTGCGCGAACTGCTGGAGGGCGACCTGGAGGAGGGCGCGACCGGCTGGCCGGAGCAGCTGCGTCCGGCGCTGACCGTGCCCGGGTTCGCCGAGGAACTGCGCGACCTGCTGATGCGGGCGGCCGAACGCGGGCTCGGGCCGGAGGATCTGACTGAACTCGGGCATCGCCAGGACCGCGAGGAGTGGGTCGCGGCGGGGCAGTTCTGGGCGCAATACGAGGAGGTCACCCAGCTGCAGGGGGCGGGCGGCAACGCGCTCGGCCTGCCTGCCGCGCCCGCGCTGGACGCCGCGGAGCTGGTGACGTCGGCGTTGCTCGCGCTGGAGGACGACGAGGAATTGCGCGAGCGCGAACGCGGCCGCGTCCGGCATTTGTTCGTGGACGACGCGCATCACCTGGATCCGTTGCAGGTCCAGCTGATCCGCACGATCGGGCACACCGCGGAGGAGTTCGTGGTGGCTGGCGATCCGGATCAGTCGGTGTTTTCCTTCCGCGGCGCGGACCCGAAACTGTTCGCCGATTCCGACAACGACGGCGACCGGACGGTCATGCTGACCACCTCGCACCGGCTCGCTCCGACGGTCCGGGCGGCGGTCGCGAAGCTCGGTGCGACGTTGCCGGGTGCCTCCCCGCATCGGAAGTTGGTTACCCCGCAAGGGAAACGCGGCGGCAAGGTGCGGGTGCGGCTGATGCCTACTCCGGCGGCGGAGGCCAGCTGGATCGCCGACCAGCTCCGGCGAGCACATCTCGTTGACGGAGTCCCGTGGTCGGAGATGGCAGTGCTGGTCCGGTCTCCGGCGCGAACTTTCCTTGTGCTGCAACGTGCCTTGCGCGCTGCTGGGGTGCCGATCGGTTCGGCCACTGAGGAATTGCCGTTGGCGAAGCACTCCGCGGTACGGCCGTTGCTGGCGGTGTTGCGGATCGCGGCGGAACCGGAATTGCTGGACGTCGACATCGCGGAAATGTTGCTGTCCTCGTCGCTCGGCGGGGCGGATCCGTTGGCGTTGCGACGGTTGCGGCGCGGTCTTCGTCGGCTGGAGTTGGCTGGCGGCGGGCAGCGGTCCAGTGATGAATTGCTGGTGGAAGCGTTGCGAGGCGGGGACATTCTCGTCGGTCTCGCCGACAACGAGGCGTTGCCGGTTCGCCGGGTCGGCAAGCTGCTGAGCGTCACGCACCAGGCGGTGAGCCGCGGCGAAAGCGTCGAGCAGGTGCTGTGGGAGCTGTGGCAGGCGAGCGGGCTGCAGGAACGGTTGCTGCGTCTGGTGGATCGCGGCGGCTCGCTCGGTGCGCAGGCTGATCGCGACCTCGACGCCGTGGTGGCGTTGTTCGACGCGGCAGGCCGGTATGCCGATCGGTTGCCCAAGGCGAGCGTCGCGGCGTTCGCGGATTACCTGTCGTCGCAGAACATCGCGGGGGACACGCTCGCACCGGCGGCGATTCCAGGCGAAGGGGTTTCCCTGCTGACGGCGCACGCTTCGGCGGGTCGCGAGTGGACAGTGGTCGCGGTCGCCGGGGTGCAGGAGGGCGCGTGGCCGGATATGCGGCTGCGTGGCTCGTTGCTGGGTGTCGAGCGGCTGGTCGACCTGCTGTCCGGAGTGGACGAACACGACAAGGTGTCCGCTATCGCGCCGATCCTTGCCGAGGAGCGGCGGCTGTTCTACCTCGCGGCGAGCCGCGCGCGCCGGACTCTGCTGGTGACCGCGGTGGCCGGGGAAGACGAGCAGCCGTCCCGGTTCCTCGACGACCTTGAGGAGAACGGTGCCGACGACGGCATGCTCGACTCCCGGATGAAGCCGCCGGGCCGGTCGCTCGTGCTGGCCGAATTGGTGGGCGAGCTGCGCGAGGTCGTGTGCGACGACAAGACGGATCCGGAACGCCGGAAGCAGGCGGCGAAACAGCTTGCCCGGCTGGCCGCGGCTGGGGTTCCGGGGGCGCATCCGGACACTTGGTACGGATTGATGGAAGCGTCCACTGAGGACCCGGTACACGCGCCCGGCGACCTCATGCGGATCTCGCCGTCCACTGTGGAGATCCTGGTGAAGTGTCCGCTTCGCTGGCTGATCGAGCGGCACGGCGGCAGCGATCCGGCGCAGCTGGCGGCGGTGACCGGAACTCTGGTGCACGGTTTGGCGCAGGCGATCGCGGGCGGCAGCACGGAGGAGCAGATCCAGGCCGCGCTGGACGAAGCGTGGGTGCGCGTCGACGCCGGCGCGCCGTGGTTCTCCCGGCGCGAACGGTCCCGGGTGGAGCAAATGCTGCGCAACTTCGTGTCGTGGCTGGAAAAGTCGCGGCAGGAGCTGATCGAGGCCGGGGTCGAGCAGGACATCGAAGTCGAGTTGCCGATGGGCGACGAAGAAGTGCGCGTGCTGCTGCGCGGGCGCGTCGACCGGGTCGAGATGGACAAGGACGGTCGTCCGGTGATCGTGGACATCAAGACCGGCAAGGTCCCAGTGTCCGGCGCGGACGCGGAGAAGCACCCGCAGCTCGCGGCGTACCAGCTGGCGGTGCTGCTGGGCGCGGTCGAGGGCAAGACGACGCCCGGCGGCGCGAAACTCGTGTATGTCGCGAAGGGAAACAACAAAACCGGGGCCACCCAACGGGATCAGCCGCCGATGGACGAGGACAACGGGCGCGAGTGGCTGGAACTGGTGCGCTCGGCCGCGGCCGCCGCGGTCGGTCCGGACTACCAGGCGCACGAGAACGCCGACTGCGACCGGTGCCCGGCGCGCGGTTGCTGCCCGTTGCGTCCGGAAGGCCGTCAGGTGACCGGACCGTGAGCCCGGTGGTGATCGCCAATCCCGTCGGGCCCGCGGAAATCGCCGACGCACTGGGGTTGCACCGGCCGACGCCCGAGCAGGCGACCGTGATCGCGTCGCCGGTCGAGCCGTCGCTGGTCGTCGCGGGCGCGGGCGCGGGAAAGACCGAAACCATGGCCGCGCGCGTGGTGTGGTTGGTGGCTAACGGAATCGTGAGCCCGGAACGGGTGCTCGGGCTGACCTTCACCCGGAAAGCCGCGCGTCAGCTCGGGGAGCGAGTGCGGGCGCGGTTGCGGCGGCTCGCTGGTTCGGGGCTGCTGGAGCGGATCGATCCGTCGGGCGCGTTGCGGGCCACTGTGGTCGCCGGTGAGCCGACGGTGCTGACCTATCACGCGTACGCCGGGCGTTTGCTCTCGGAGCACGGATTGCGGCTTCCGGTGCAGCCTGGTGTCCGATTGCTGTCGGAGACTTCGTCGTGGCAGCTGGCGCATCGAGTGGTGTCCACTTGGGACAATGACCTGGACACCGACCGCGTGCCGCCGACGGTCACCGCACAGCTGCTCGCTTTGGCCGGGGAACTTGGCGAGCATCTGATCTCGACGGAGAAGCTCGGGCAGTACACCGAGTGGCTGTGCGAGGTCATCGAGAATGCGCCACGCGCCAAAGGACAGCGCGCGTCGCTGCCGGTGAAGCTGCAGGAAGTGCTGGCAGCGCAACGGTTCCGGCTGGCGCTGCTGCCGTTGGTCGAGGATTATCATCGCCGCAAACGGGCGGAAGGCGCGCTCGACTTCGCGGATCAGATGTCTCTCGCGGCGCAGCTCGCCGACGGGTATCCGGCGGTGGTGGCGGGGGAGCGCGAGCGGTACGGTGCGGTGCTGCTGGACGAATACCAGGACACCGGGCACGCGCAACGAGTGTTGCTGCGGTCATTGTTCGGCGGCGTTGAGCATTCGCCGATGCCGGTGACCGCGGTCGGCGACCCGGCGCAGGCGATTTACGGCTGGCGCGGCGCGAGCGCGGCGAACCTGCCCCGGTTCACCACGGACTTCCCGCGCCGTGGCGAGGAACGGCTCGAAACCGCGCACGAATTCGGTCTGCTCACCAGTTTCCGCAATCCGCCGGAAATCCTGGAACTGGCCAACGCGATCTCGGAACCGTTGCGGCAGCGCGGACTTGGCGTGGAACGGCTGCGCGCGCGGGACGGCGCCGGTCCGGCGGACATCGCGGTCGCGCTGTTGCCGGATGTGCGCGCGGAACGCGAGTGGGTCGCTGACGCGATGGCCCAGCGTTGGCATGCGGAGAAAGAAGAATCCGGCAAGCCGCCGACCGCCGCGGTGCTGGTGCGCCGCCGCGCGGACATGGCGCCGATCGCGGCGGAAATGCGGATGCGCGGGCTGCCGGTGGAGGTCGTTGGCCTCGGCGGGTTGCTGGACGAACCTGAGGTCGCCGACCTCGTGTCCACCCTGCGGGTGCTCGCCGATCCGCTGGCCGGCAGCGCGGCCGCTCGGTTGCTGACCGGTGCGCGCTGGCGGATCGCGGCGGCGGACGTCGCGGCGTTGTGGCGGCGGGCCAACGAACTCACTTCGCCCGAGCCGCGGGCGAAGGAGGGCGAAGAACCGGAACTGGTCGCCGAACGCGCGGAACAGGCTGGGCTGATCGACGCCGTCGACGAACCCGGTGCGCCTGAACGGTATTCCGCGGAGGGCTACCGGCGAATTCGCCGTCTGGGCGCGGAATTGACGGCCTTGCGCCGTCGGTTGGATCAGTCGCTGCCGGAATTGGTGGCGGACGTCGAACGCACGATGCTGCTCGACGTTGAATCGCTCGCCCGACCCGGATCAGCGGGCCGCGCGCATCTGGATGCTTTTGCCGAAGTCGTTACTGACTACGCGGAGACAGCGCCGACAGCGACTCTCTTGTCCTTTGTGGACTACCTGAACACCGCGGCGCACGCGGAAGACGGGCTAACACCTGGTGAGGTGCAGGTGGTTCCGGATCGCGTACAGGTGCTCACCGTGCACTCCGCCAAGGGGCTGGAGTGGGAAGTGGTGGCGGTCCCGCATCTGGTCGCTGAGGTGTTCCCGGGCAAGCGTCGTTCGTCGTCGTGGTTGCGTACTTCTACCGCTCTGCCCGCGCATTTGCGCGGTGACGCGGCGGATCTGCCGAAGCTGCAGATCGCGGAAGGCTATGACCGCAAAGAAGTGCAGGAAGCGCTGGAACTGCACGAGGAAGGATTCGTCGCCCGCGAGGCCGACGAGGAACGACGGTTGTGCTACGTCGCACTGACCCGTTCCGAGCGGGCTCTGCTCGTTTCCGGGCATTGGTGGAACGAAAGCAGTACGCGAGCCAAAGGGCCGTCGATCTTCCTCTCCGAAATCGCCGAGGTGATGAACGAGGCCGATCCGCCGCTGGGCATGGTGGACGTCTGGGCCGAGGAACCGGAGGAGGGCGAGGAGAACCCGCTGGTCGCGGACTCTCGGACGGCGCAGTGGCCGGTGGACCCGCTGGGCGAACGGCGGTCCGGAGTCGCCACCGGGGTGGATCTGCTGCTGGCGGAAATGGCGGCCCTGGAAGAGGAACCGGAGCCCGAACCGGAAGCCGAGCCGCTTCCGGCCGCTGACGACGACGAAATCCCGTTGCCGCCGGAACCCGAGGACGAAGAAGAATTCCTGCCGGACGACGAGTACTTCGAAGACGACGAGGACGTCATCGATCCGGAAGACCCGGACGGCTGGGCTGCCGACACCGACGTCCTCCTCGCCGAACGCGCCCGCTCGCAGTCGACAGTGGATCGCGTTGCGCTGCCCGCGCAGCTGAGCGTGAGCCAGTTGGTGGACCTGGCGTCCGATGCGGACGCTCTGGCGCAACGCCTGCGCCGTCCGCTTCCGTTGCCGCCCAATACTTTCGCTCGTCGCGGCACCGCGTTCCACAGCTGGCTGGAGCAACGGTTCTCCGGCGACCGGCTGCTGGAGATCGACGACCTCCCGGGCGCGGCCGACGTCGGCGAAGCACCGGATACCGATTTCGAAGCCCTGCAAGAAGCTTTCGAGAACAGCGAATGGGCCGACCGGGTCCCGGTCGCCGTGGAAGTCCCGTTCTCCGCGGACGTCGAAGGCATTACCTTGCGCGGCCGGATGGACGCGGTGTACGCGGATCCCGATGGCGGCTGGACGGTCGTGGACTGGAAAACCGGCTCCGTCCCGTCCGAAGAACGGCTGCCGGCCTTGGCTATTCAGCTCGGTGCGTACCGATTGGCGTGGGCCGCGCTGAAGAAAGTGCCGGTGGAACGGGTGCGTGCGGCCTTCCACTATGTCCGGCATGGACACACGCTGCGTCCCGCCGACCTGCTGGACGCGGAAGGCCTGCGCGCCTTGCTGCGCAACGTTCCGCAGGAATAGAAGCTAGGCCCGATCCCGGACGGTCAACGCCCAGCTCACCAGCGGCCATTGCAGCGGCAGCCGAAGCCACGCCACCGCGCGGTCCCGGGCCGGACGACCGCGCCGCTGATAATCCAACGCCATTTTCACATTCCCCGGGAACACCCCGACGAACAGCAGCGCCGCCGCCAATCCGCCGAGCCGGCGCGTGCGCGGCATCGCGATCCCGGCGGCGACGGTCAGCTCGGCGACGCCCGACGCATACGTCCAGGTGCGCCGGTCACCGGGCAATTCCTTCGGGACCAGCGCGTCGAACTGCTTCGGCCGGGCGAAGTGCAGAACGCCCGCCCCGGCGAGGACGGCGGCGAGAAGAAGCGCTGGACGTTGCGACGCGCGAGGCTCGGACATGCGGCAAGCCTGCCACAGCATGATCGCCGCGACGGGTGTGCGGGTGCTCCGATTGGGTTATCCTCCCGGCTGTGAGTGACGCCGAACGCGCGCGGGGAGCCGGTGCATGAAGGCCTTGAAACGGCTGCCCCTCAACGTCCGGTTGAACGACCGGCCCGACCACGAGCTCGTCGGCGTGATCCGGATGCCGGAGCTGACCGTCAGCCCGATGCGGGCGATCGTCAAGCGGATCATCGGGGCGCTGCTGGCGCTGCTGGCGACGGTGCTGATCGTCTACCTCGACCGGGACGGCTACCGCGACGCGAACGGCGACGGCCTTTCCCTTCTCGACTCGCTTTATTACGCGACAGTTTCCCTCTCGACCACCGGCTACGGCGACATCGCTCCGGCCACCGCGTCCGCGCGGCTGGTGAACGTCATCGTGATCACGCCGCTGCGGGTGCTCTTCCTCATCGTCCTCGTCGGGACCACCCTGGAAGTGCTCACCGAGCGCTCCCGGCAGGCGTTCAAAATCCAGAAGTGGAGGACGAAGGTGCGTGACCACACCGTCGTCGTCGGTTTCGGCACGAAGGGCCGCTCGGCGGTCAACGCGCTGCTCGGCGACGAGGAGGTGCAGGCCAACCGCGTCGTGGTCGTCGACACCGACCAGCAGGCGCTGGACGCGGCGAGCGCGCTCGGCCTCGTCACCGTGCACGGCTCGGCGACCAGGGCGGACGTCCTGCGCGTCGCGGGCGTGCAGCACGCACGCGCTGTAGTGGTCGCGCCGAACCGCGACGACACCGCTGTGCTGGTCACCCTCACCGCGCGCGAGCTGGCCCCGAAGGCGCACATCGTGGCGTCGGTGCGCGAGGCGGAGAACGTGCACCTGCTGAAGCAGTCCGGGGCGAACCAGGTCGTGGTGTCGAGCGAGACCGCCGGGCGGCTGCTCGGGATGGCGACATCCACTCCGCTTGTAGTGGACATGGTCGAGGACCTGCTGACCCCGGAATCCGGACTGGCGATCGCCGAGCGCGGCATCGAACCGAGCGAGGAAGGCGGCTCGCCCCGGCACCTGGCGGACACGGTGCTCGGCGTGGTGCGCGACGGGGTGCTCTACCGGGTGGACGCTCCGCAGGCGGACGCACTGGAGCCGGGGGACCGGCTGCTGTACGTCAAGAAGGTCACGCAGGTGGATCAGATCGAGCGGTGAGGTGCGGCGGGCTCGCTGGGGTCCGGTTGTGTTCGGGGCGGGGGCCGCATTGGGTGCGTGGGACGCAACCAATGCCGCTTTGGGTGCTTCGTCCATGCCCCGCCGCCGCAACGGAATGCGCTGTGTGAGGTGCACCCAACGCGGCACGGGGCGCTCGCCCGGGGCGAGCCGGGGCGGAGACGAGGCTCACCGCCCCGCGCCAGGGCAGAGGCGAGGGCCGACCGGCGCCAGGTAGCGGCGGGAGGGCCGAGCGGGGCTGGGTGTCGGCGAGGTCTGGCCGGAGCCGGGTAGTGGCAAGGGCCGCCCGAGCCAGGTAGCGGCGAGCATCCACCGGGAGTGACGGGCGCGACCTCGCCCGGGGTCCCCCGTGCGCGGGCACCTCACTGGGTTTTGCCCCCGGCATCTGGAAGCATGGCGTCGTGCAGGTTTCCGACCCCCCGCATAAGAGCGCGGTCAAGCGGTGGCTTCAGGTGGGCATCCCGGTCGCGGTCGGGGTGCTCGTCGTGGTCCTGGTGTGGCTCGCCGGTCCGGGGATGCTCGGCATCCGCGCGAAGTCTCCCGGTGCGCCGGTGGACGCCCAGGTCACCAAGGCCGTCGACTGTTCCGTTCCTGGGGCGGCCGAATCGGTCTCGTTCCAGCTCGGCGGCAAACCGCGGCAGGGCACCCTCGACAGTTGCGGGCACGGGAAGGACGAGCATCTCCAGGTGCTGGTCCCGGACGACGCCCCGGCGGACGGGATCGTCTCCGTCACCATGCCGGACACCTCGGCGGGTGCGCAGGACCTCCGCGCGCCGATCGCGCTGGCGCTGCTGGTGTTCGCCTGCTTCTGCGGCGGGATGTACGCGTACCTGGTGATCCGCGGTCCGGGCAAGCTCGCGCTGCTCAGCTGACGCGGCCCGGAGTGCGGGAAACCACTACGCCCGTAGCGCTCAGCCGTGAACCACTACGGGTGCAGTGGTTGCCAGGTCAGCTGACGTCCGACGAGGAAGCGGCGAAGGTGTTGCAGTCCGCGATCCGGTTGTCCTTCGCCCCGGCGCGCCACCACTGCGCGTAGTGCGCGTTGGTGCCGTGGTCGTGGCTGCGGGAAGTGTTGTCCCCGCGGGTTTCCTGGTCGTTCCAAGCCTTGTTGTACATGTCGCGGGTGATCGTGCCGCCGCGATCGACGTGCGCGCCCAGGAACATTCCCGAGAAGCACTGCGCTTGGAGTTCTTTGCGGCGCGACATCTCGAGGCCTTCGGGGCTGTTCTGCCCGGCGGCGTAGATCTTCTGCCACGCGGCGTCCATGATGCCCGCGACTTCCTGTACGTGGTGGCCGTACTCGTGCGCGAACAGCGCCAGGTAGACGCCGGGATTGTTGCCGTACTGGTCGGTCTGCAGGCCCTTGAACGGAACGTACAGATTGTTCTCGCAGTAGTACGCCGCGGTGGCGATGCCGACCTGGATGGTGCCGCATTCGGTGTCGAAGCTCGGGCCGGTCGGGAAGTGCAGCGCGGGCGGTGTGAACGGCAGGTTGTAGGACTCGAGGAACGGGCCCCACGCCGCGTCGAGGCATTTGCTCGCGGCGGTGAAGAAGGCTTCGGCGCCGTCCTGCGTGCTCGTCCACGGCGGGAGGTTGCAGACGCGGTTCTGCAGGCCGGCGTTGGGATCCTGCAGGATCGGGTGGTCGGCCAGCTTGAGGATCTTGTGCGGGCCGGCGCTGGTCGAGGTGCTCGGGCTTTCCGACGGACTGGTCGGCGTGCTCGAAGGGGCGGACGAGCCGCTGGTCGGCGGCAGTTCGTAGGCGGACGACGGCGATGGCGGCGCGGCCTGGTAGCCGGCGTTGCTCGGTCCCGACCCGCGGTTCAGCGAAACGATCGCCACGACGCCCAGCGCCAGCACCGCGACCGCGCCGAGGCACAGCCCGACGATCAGCCCGGTCGGCTTGCGCGGCGGCACCGGATACGACGGCGGCGGCTGCTGCCACGGCGGCCCCTGCGGCGGCGGGCCCTGAAACGGCGGTTGCTGCCCCTGGTACGGACCCTGTCCAGGCTGGGCCTGGTAGCCGCCTTGCGCCTGGCCCGGGTACTGGCCCGGCGGCACCGGTCCTTGACCCGGCACCGGCGGGGGTTGAACGGTCCCGCGTGGCGGCACCTGGCCGTAGGGCGGTTGCGTCATCAGGGCAGTCCCGGTGGGTCTCGGCGCGGGCCGGGCGTCCCCCGGCTTGCCGTTCAGCATATCGGGGGACGCCCGGCCCGCCGCAGCACTTCGCCGGACTGGCTTCCCGTCCGGACGTCCCCCCAGGTCTGGCCGGGTGCGGACGGCTCTGGAAGAGTGACGGCAGCAACCGCAAGGGCCGTGCAGACGAGGGGCTCCGATGACAAATTCACCCGGTGCGCCCGGGCCGGGGGACGACACGCCTACGCCGAGCCGGGGCTTCGCCGCTCCCGATCCGGACGCGTCCGCCGCCACCCCGCCGGAGACCGGCGAAACGGACACCTCGTCCGCGCCGTCCGGCACGAGCGCCGGAATTTCGTCGTCCGCCAGCGAAAACGCCGCTTCGACCGGGACGAATCCGGCTGCCGGGACGAACCAGACCGGCGCGGATCCTTCGGCTGGCAGCGAAAATCCCGCTGGTGCGACGCCACCGTCGAGCGGCTCGAGCGGCGGGGCTTCGCCTTCGGCCGGTGAGAATCCGGTGCCGTCGCAGCCGGGCTGGGTGAGCCCAGGTGGTGCGACGCCGCAGGCGAGCGGTGGAAGCTCTGCTGGCGCGACATCTCAGCCGAGTGGCGAAAGCTCCGGCGCGACCCCGCAGCCGGGCAGCGAGACCTCGGCCGGAGCGGCTTCGTCCCCCGGCGCGACCCCGTCGCAGCCCGGCGCGTTCCCACCGCCCGGCGGGACTCCGCCTCCGGCAGGCGGCGCACAGTGGCAATCCCCGGGCCAGCAACCGCTTCCGCAGTACCCGGGCGGCGGCTACGGCCGTCCCGGCGCGGGCTGGGGCCCGAACGGGATGGGCAAACCGGGCGTGATCGCGTTGCGTCCGTTGAACGTCGGCGACATCCTCGACGGCGCGATCACCGCGATCCGCCGGTATCCGCTGCTGATCCTCGGGGTGTCCGCGGTCGTCGCGGTGATCTCGGCGGGGCTGAACCTCGTCGCGTCGCTGTGGCTGGTTCCCGATTTCAACCGGGTCGCCCAGCTCGGCCCCGCCGCGACTCAGCAACAGCAGCTCGACGCGGCCTACAGCCTGCTCGGCTCGGCGCTCACCTCGCTGCTGCCGGTGCTGGTGATCTCCATGCTGACGCAGACTTTCCTCACCGGCTTCCTCACCGTGGTGATGGGCAAGGCGGTGCTCGGCCGTCCGGTCGACTTCGGGTCGGCGATGCGCGAAGCCGCGCCACGTCTGCTGCCGCTGCTGGCGGTCACCGTCCTGTACACGTTGGCCACGATGGTCGCGGCGGTGTTCTGCCTGATCCCGGCCGTGCTGCCGTATGTGTTCTGGTCGCTCACCGGTCCCGCGCTGGTGCTGGAACGCGGAACGATCGGGCAGGCGTTCACGCGGTCGCGCCAGCTCGTGTCGGGCATGTTCTGGCGGGTGTTCGGGATTCTGCTGCTGGCGGGCGTGGTCAGTTGGCTGATCTCGCTGATCATCGGCTTTCTGTTCAGCCTCGGCTCGGGGACGTTCAGCGGCCTCTTCGATCCGCAGGCGACCCTGCCGACGGTGACGACCGGCGGCCTGGTGCTGCAGTCGGTGGGCAAGGTGATCGCGGAGACGATCGTCATGCCGTTCACCGCGCTGGTCACCGTGGTGCTCTACATCGACCAGCGGATGCGCCGCGAGGGCATGGACATCGAACTGGCCAGGGCGGCGGGCATCCAGCCGCCGCAACCGCCGCGGCAGGCGTGGTGATCGGCTTCCTCGCCGACGTCCCGGTCGACATCGACCGGGACCCCGCCCGGCTGCGGGCGATCCAGGAACTCACCGATCCCGGTTACGCGGCCGCGCGGCCGGGGGTGCTCGAACGGTTCTGGCAATGGCTCGGGCAGCGGATTTCCGAGCTGTTCGACGCGTTGTCCGGAGTGCCGGGCGGCCCGCTCGGCCTGCTGCTGGTGGTGGCGCTGCTGATCGTGCTGATCGTGGTCGTGCGGCTGCGGGTCGGCAAGGTCGGCCGGGCGGCGAAAACCTCCGGCGAGGTGTTCAGCGGGCGGCGGCGAACGGCGGACGAGTACCGGAAAGCCGCCGAGGAGGCCGCTGCTCGCGGCGATTTCTCCGACGCGGTGCGGGATCGGTTCCGCGCGCTGGTGCGGGGAATGGAAGAACGCGCGCTGCTGGACGTCCGTTCCGGCCGGACCGCCGACGAGGCCGTAGCCGAAGCCGGGAGGTTCCTGCCGGACCTGGCTGTTGATCTCATCGCCGCCGCGCGGCAGTTCGACGACGTGCACTACGGCGGACGTCCGGGCACCGAATCCGGCTACCGCACATTGTCCGAATTGGACGATCGCGTCCGGCGTGCCCGACCGGTTCTGGCGGACGCATGAGCACGGCTGTTTCGCCGGATCTGCGCCGAATCTGGCGCGGTGCCCGGGTTCCGCTCGCGCTGCTCCTGCTGATCGTGATCATCGCGCTGGCCATTGTGCTCAGTCGCGGCAAACAGACCAGCGGCGAGTTCGACCCCGGTTCCTACGAACCGCGCGGAAGTCACGCGCTCGCGCATTTGCTGGAGCAGCAAGGCGTTCAGATCCGCGCCGCGCATTCGCTTGCCGAAGCGCGCGAGGCCGCCGACAGCGGAACCCTGCTGATCACCAACCCGCAGTTGGTGCCCGCGAACGGGTTGGCCGATCTGCGCCGCCGGGTCGCGCACCTCGTGCTCGTCGCGCCCGGCTCGACCGCGCTGGACATGGCCGCGCCGACTGTTTCCTCGGCGGGGGCGGGAGACATCCGTACGCTGCAACCGGATTGCACGGTCGGCGCGGCGGTGAGCGCGGGTTCGGTCACGCTCGGCGGACGCCATTACCGCACGGACGACAAGACGGCGCGTGCCTGCTATCGCGACGGCGGCGAACCGACTTTCGTGCAACTGGCCGACCGGACTGGCACCGTGACCGTGCTCGGCTCGGCGGAAGCGTTCACCAACGACCAGATCGCCAAGGAAGGCAACGCGGCGTTCGGCATGCGGCTGCTGGGCGATCACCGGCAGCTGATCTGGTACGTACCGTCCACAGAGGACCCCGCGCTGGACAGCGAGAAGAAGCCGTTCGTCGACCTGATCCCGCCGGGCTGGCGATACGGCGCGCTGACCGTAGGCATCGCGATCGTCCTGTTCGCACTGTGGCGCGCGCGACGGCTCGGGCCGGTGGTGCGGGAACCGCTGCCGGTGGTCGTGCGGTCGGCGGAAACGGCGGAGGGCCGGGCCCGGCTGTACCGGCGGGGCGGCGCGACCGGGCACGCGGCGGAAACCTTGCGCGAGGCGGCCCGGACGCGGCTGCGAAAGAGACTGGGATTGCCGCGCGACGCCGGTCCGCCCGCGGTGGTGGAGACGGTGAGCGCGCGGACCGGCCGGGCACCGAACGAGGTCGGGGCGGTGCTGTACGGCCCGTCGCCGTCCGACGAGGCGGCGCTGGTGCGGCTGGCGGACGAATTGGACGCGGTGGAACGAGAGGTGGAGCGTTCTTGAGTACCGAACAGATGCAGGACGCGCGGGCGGCCCTGATCGCGTTGCGCACCGAGGTCGGGAAGGCCGTGGTCGGCAACGACGCGGCCGTCACCGGGCTCATCCTCGCGTTGCTCTGCCGGGGGCATGTGCTGCTGGAAGGCGTTCCCGGCGTCGCGAAAACGTTGCTGGTGCGGGCGTTGGCGGCGTCGCTGGACCTGAAGACGACACGCGTGCAGTTCACGCCGGACCTGATGCCGGGCGACGTCACCGGGTCCATTGTGTACGACGCGCACGGCGGCGAGTTCTCCTTCCGCGAGGGCCCGGTCTTCACGAATCTGCTGCTGGCCGACGAAATCAACCGGACGCCGCCGAAGACGCAGTCGTCGCTGCTGGAGGCGATGGAGGAGCGGCAGGTGTCGATCGACGGCACCTCGCGTCCGCTGCCGGATCCGTTCGTCGTCGTCGCGACGCAGAACCCGGTGGAGTACGAGGGCACCTACCCGTTGCCCGAGGCGCAGCTGGACCGGTTCCTGCTGAAGCTGACCATGCCGGCTCCGTCGCGCGAGGACGAAATCGGCATTCTTTGGCGGCACGCACAGGGTTTCGACCCGCGTGACCTCGCCGCCGCGGGCATCCGTCCGGTCGCTGGCGCGGCGGATCTCGCTGCCGCTCGGGAAGCGGTCGCGAAGGTGACCGTCGGCCCGGAAGTGATCGGCTACGTCGTCGACCTCTGCCGCGCGACGCGGGAACTTCCGGCCGTACGCCTCGGCGTTTCTCCGCGTGGCGCAACGGCTTTGCTCGCCGTGACGCGTGCGTGGGCGTGGCTGTCCGGCCGGGATTACGCGACGCCGGACGACGTCAAGGCGCTCGCCCGTCCCGCGCTCCGGCACCGGCTCGACGTGCGGCCCGAAGCCGAACTCGAAGGCGTGACCGCGGACGGCGTTCTCGACCGGGTGCTGGCCTCCGTGCCGGTGCCGCGCTGAATGGCCGTCACCGGGCGGCTCGGGCTGCTGGCGCTCCTGGGAGCGCTGGTGGTCGGGCTGCTGTTCCCGTCCGGCACCGGCGTCGCGGTCGTGGTCGCGGTGCTGCTGGTGCTGGTCGTCGTGGACCTCGTCCTGGCCGGGAGTGTGCGAGCGCTGCGGTTTTCGCGCAGCGGCACCACTTCCGTCCGGCTGGGGGAGCCCGCCGAGGTCACGCTGACCGTCACGAATCCCGGCGGACGCACCGTTCGTGGTTCGCTGCGGGATGCCTGGCCGCCGAGCGCCGGTGCCGACGACCGGCACCCGCTCGCGGTTCCTTCCGGCGAACGGCGTGCTCTCGTCACCCCGCTGCTGCCGACCCGCCGCGGCGACCGTATTGCGGCCCGGGTGACCGTACGTGCGGTGGGCCCGCTGGGGTTGGCCGCGCGGCAGGGTTCGCACGAGGTGCCGTGGACGGTTCGCGTTCTGCCGCCGTTCCACAGCCGTAAGCATCTGCCTTCGCGGCTGGCTCGGCTGCAGCAGCTGGACGGGCGCAACGCGGTGCTGATTCGGGGCCAGGGAACGGAATTCGACTCCCTGCGCGAATACGTCATCGGCGACGACGTCCGATCGATCGACTGGCGCGCGACGGCTCGCGCGTCGGACGTGATGGTGCGGACGTGGCGTCCGGAACGCGACCGGCAGGTCGTTCTGGTGCTGGACACCGGCCGCGTTTCGGCGGGCCGAGTCGGCGACGCGCCCCGCTTGGACGCGGCGATGGACGCGGCACTTTTGCTGGCCGCGCTGGCTTCCCGCGCGGGGGACCGGGTCGATCTGGTGGCTTACGACCGGCGGGTGCAGGCTTCGGTGCCGAACGCGTCGACGCCGTCTTTGGTGAACGCGTTGGCGACGATCGAACCGTCACTGGTCGAGACGGACGCGCGGGGCATGGTGGCGGAAGTGCTGCGCCGGACCCGTCGGCGGGCTTTGGTAGTGCTGCTGACCGGGTTGGAACCGGCACCGTTGCAGGAGGGGCTGTTCCCGGTGCTGGGGTCGTTGACCGCACGGCACGAGGTGCTGGTGGCTTCGGTGGCGGACCCGCGGGTCGCGGAAATGGCGGCTTCGCGGGGTTCCGCGGAGGCGGTTTACGACGCGGCCGCGGCCGAACGGGCGTTGGCGGACCGGGAGTCCTCGGTGGCGTGGCTGACCCGGCACGGGGTCGGGGTGGTGGACGCGGTGCCGGAGGAACTTCCGCCTGCGCTCGCCGACCGCTACCTGGCCCTGAAAGCCGCAGGCCGGTTGTAGGTCCGTGAAGGGCTCCTTGAGGGAATCTAGGTCCCTCAAGGAGCCCTTCACGGACTTCTACCCAGCCTCGGGAAGCGCGTCTCCGGCAGCCCGCCGGTCCACATCCCCGGTTTCGCCGCCCAGCGCGGCTCGGCGTCCCAGCGTGAACACGTACGTCAGGAACAGCAGCTCCACCACCGCCCCGATGCCGATGCGCAGCCACGTCGGCCACCCCGACGGCGTCACGAACGCCTCGATCACCCCCGACACCAGCAGCACGCACGCCAGCCCCAGCGCCATCACCACCACCGAACGGCCCTGCTCGGCCAGCGCCGCGCTGCGCGACCGGCGGCCCGGATCCACCACCGTCCAGCCGAGTTTCAGTCCGGTCCCGGCCGCGATGAACACCGCCGTCAGTTCGAGCAGGCCGTGCGGCAGGAGCAGGCCCAGCAGCACGTCGCCGCGGCCCGCTGAGGACATCAGGCCGATCGCGACCCCGGCGTTGAGCGAGTTCATCCACAGCGCGGCGATCACCGGCAGGCCGAGCGCGACGCCCAGGAACAGGCACGTCGCCGCGACCCACGCGTTGTTCGTCCATACTTTCGCCGCGAACGACGCCGCTGGGCCGTTCGAGTAGTACGTCTCGTATTGGCCGCCGGGGGCGGTCATCGCCTTCACCTCGTCCGGCGAGACCAGCGACGCGCGCACCTGCGGGTCGCCCGCGATCCACACGCCCAGCACCGCCATCACCGCGACCGACAGCAGCGCCGCCGGGATCCACCAGCGGCGGCTCAGGTACACCGCGGCCGGGAAGCGGTGGGTGAAGAAGAGCCCGACCTCGCGCCACGCCGGGCTGTGCGAACCGGCGACCGCCGAACGGCCTCGCGCGACCAGTGCCGACAGCCTCGCCAGCAGGGCCGGGTCGGGTGCGGTCGAGCGGATCATCGACAGATGCGTCGCCGCCCGCTGATAGAGCGTGACCAGCTCGTCGGCCTCCTGACCAGTCAGCCTGCGCCGTCCGGCCAGTTCGCCGAGCCTGCTCCACTCCGCGCTGTGCGCCGCGACGAACACGTCGACGTCCACCGGCCACCTCCTCTCCCGCCAGGATAGAGGCAGGCGCTCTACGCTGGCCTCGTGCAGGAAGAGTCCGATCTCGTCACCGGTGAGGCCGTCGTCCTCGACCTGCGGGTGGCGAAGCTCGCCAGCCGCGCGGTCGCGATGCTGCTCGACGTCCTCGTCCAGGCCGCGTTGCTGCTGCTCGTGCTCGTCGCGCTGATGCTGACCGCGGGGTCGTTCGACTCGGCGCTCACCGTGGCGCTGATGCTGACCGTGTTCGTGCTGGTGGTGATCGGCTATCCGGTGCTGTTCGAAACGCTCAGCCGCGGCCGTTCGCTCGGCAAACTCGCGCTCGGCCTGCGCGTGGTGCGCCTCGACGGCGGCCCGATCAGCTTCCGGCACGCGCTGACCCGCGCGCTCGCCGGCTTCTTCGTCGACTTCTGGGCGCTCGGCTTCCTCGGCGCGGTGGCCGTCATCGTGTCGCTGACGTCGTCGAACGGGCGGCGCGTCGGCGACTACCTCGCGGGCACCCTGGTGATCCGCGAACGCGTGCCGCAGTCCGCGCAGGCGATTCTCGCGGTGCCGCCCGGTCTGGAGGCGTGGGCCGCGCACTTCGATCTCAGCGGCCTCACCGACGACCTTGCCATGGCCGCCCGCCAGTACCTCGGCCGCTACCACGAACTGCGCCCGGAAGCGGCCGCGTCGCTCGGTTTCGGCCTGGCGCAGCAGGTTTCCGCGGCGATCGGGGTGCCGATGCCGTACGGGATGCCGCCGTGGGTCTTCCTCACCGCGGTGCTGGCCGAACGCCGCAACCGCGACCACGCCCGGCTCGCGCCGATGCACTACGGCCCGCCCGCCGCCGCTCCGCCGCCCGTCCCGCCTCCGGCGCCGCCGAAGTCCGACAACCCCTTCACCCCGCCGAGCTGAGGACATGCTCGCCGACGACGTCACCGTCACCACCGCGCAGGACGGTCAGCTCACGGTCATCGAGCGCATCGTCACCGACGCCCCAGCCGTCCACCGCATCGCCGAACGCGTACCGGTCACCGACGACGAGGACCGGCTTTACTCGATCACCGACCTGCAGGTCTCCGGTGCTGCTGCCGCCGACGGAACGACGGTCACGGTCACCGGGCCGGCGACCGTGAAGTACACAGTGGACGGTGCGGTCGCGGCTGGGCAGGTCCGGTTTCAGCTCACCGGGGGCTGGGACCGGACGGTCGATCGGGTCACCGCCGCCTTCAGCGGGCCGGAAGTGTCCACTGCGGATTGTTACGCCGGTCAGCCGGGATCGTCTCGGCAATGCACGTTCTCGGAACTCCGAGGTGGGGGAGCGCATGCCGAACAGAACGGTCTGCGCCAAGGGGAACGGATCGATCTGGCGGTCCAAACCGGACCGTTGCCGGACAACGCCCGCTTTGTCCCGACTGGACCGCTCGCTGTTTTAGCGCCTGGATTTCCGACCGTCCTCAGTGGTCTCGCGTTAGTGCTCTACCTGCTCGTCGGTGCCAGTGTGCTGCGTCGCCGCACCAGGCCGCGCGGCGAACTCGACCTCACCGGCACGGTCCTCGACCTCGTCGCTCGCGGGCATCTGCACATCGCCGACGGACAGGTCAGCCATGGCGAAGTCGATCCGCTCACGCCGTTCGAGCAGGCAGTCAAGACCGCCTTCCCGCCGGGGCCGCTCGCTGCCGCGCGGCCGGATCAGGATGAGCTGCGCGCCCTTCTCGACGCCGAAGCGCGTCACCAAGGCTGGTTGTCCGCGAGGCAACCGTTCGTCCGCTGGGCCGGGCTCGTCCTGGCCGCTGCGGGCATCGTGACGACCGTCGTCCTCGCCCTCACTGTCGGCGAGGCGCTGATCGGCGTCGCGCTCCTGATCGCTGGAATCGCCACCTTCGCCGCCGCTCCGCTGGTTCAACCTCGCCGTGGCCGCGCGTTGGGGACTCCGGCGGAGCGGGTCGAATCTCCGTTGGCGGCAGAGATCGGCGCGATCCAAGCCATGGCCGAACGACGCTCGGCGGTGTCCGCGCAATGAAACTCGCCGCGCTGCTGTTGATCCCGTTCCTCTCCGCGACACCCGCTGCGGCGCAAGATCAGCCGTCGCTGCCCGGCTTGCCGCAGAGCGTCGAAGTGGCCCTGAAGGTCCAGCGCGACGGCAGCCTTTCCGTCACCGAGGCAGTGTCGGTGCCGCGCGACACCTCGATGACCCGCACCATCCCGTTGCGCGCCAACGACCGCGTGCTCGGCATCCACGACATCAGCATCGAAGGCGCGGGCAACGCCGAATCCGGCAACGACCAAGTGACCTTCTATCTGCGTGGCGGAACGTCCGTGCTCCGGTACACAGTGGACGGTGCGGTGGGCACGAGCCTCGGCGTCGAGCACGTGACCTGGGACGTCGCGGGCGGCTGGGACACCCGTCTCGAACTGGTCCGCGCGACCTTCGCCGCGCCCGCCATCCCGGACGCGCTCAGCTGCCTCGCCGGTCCGCCCGGTTCGACGACCCGCTGTGGTGCCGCGCAGATCGACCACTCCGGCCTAACCCGCGTCTCGGTGCCGAAACTAGAGCCCGGCTCCCGCGTACAGCTGACCGCCGAACTCCCCGGCGGCACCGTCACCGCAACCGAGAAGCTCATCCCCAGCGGCCCCTTCGCCGCGACCGCGCCAGTGTGGTGGTCGTGGCTGGCCTTCGCCGTCCTGTCGATCGCCGGTGCCGTCGCGGTGTACGTACGTCGCCGACGCGACCAACAGCCCGGCCGCGCCACCCCCGTACAGCTTCTCGACAACGGCCGCTTCTCTTCGCCCGACGGCGTGCTCCCTGGGCACGTAGGACTGCTTCTCACCGGACGCGTCAGCTCCGTCGACCTAGCCGCGACAGTGCTGGACCTATGCGTCCGTAACTACCTATGGGTCAGCGAAGAAGGCCCGCGCAACTGGGTCCTCGTACGCCGCAACCCACCCGACGAACACCTCACCGCCTTCGAGCGCGCGGTGTACACAGCCGCCGTGCCCGGCGAAGCCGCGACGCTCGCCGAAGTCCGCGAAGCGGGCGTACGCGAACTAGCCGCCGACACTGTCCGTCGCGGCTGGCGCTCCCCGAAGCGACTGTCGAAGATCGGCCCGCGGCTATGTGGGTACGGCGTCTTCCTCACCGTCCTGCTGGCCTTCACCGTCGGTTACGCACAACTCGGGTTGGTGCTTCTTGCCACCGGCATCGTGGTGACGGCAGCCGCGCGTCTCCTGCCGGAGCGGACGAAGGCCGGACTGGACCTCCGAGACCGCCTTCTCGGCCTTAACGCACAGCTGCGCACGATGGAAGCGCCGGACGACGAACTGCTCGGCTCCCGCGCGCTCCCGTACGCGTACGCGCTGGGGGAAGCAGACGCTTGGCTAGTTAACGCTTGTTCGCTGTCGGCGTACTGGTACGGCAGCTCCGGCGAGGACGCCGTGCCGTTGGCGCGGACCAGCGGATTCGTGACCGCACTGACCGTCGCGTTCGAGGGCGCGAGGGACCTCCGACCGGACGAGCCGAAGACGCCCGCGCCTGCGTAGGGTGGAGGCATGGCCGATCCCGAGCTCTTCCGTTTCACGATCGACAACGGTCTGCGCGTGGTGCTCGCTCCTGACCCGACCGCGCCGGTGGTCGGGGTCAGCGTGCACTACGACGTGGGCTTCCGTTCCGAGCCGGAGGGGTTGACCGGTTTCGCGCACCTCTTCGAGCACCTGATGTTCCAGGGCAGCGAAAGCCTGGAGAAACTGGCGCACTTCCGGCACGTGCAGTCCAGCGGCGGCACCTTCAACGGTTCCACGCACCCGGACTACACCGACTACTACGAGGTGCTGCCCGCCGCGGCGCTGGAACGCGCGCTGTTCCTCGAGGCCGACCGGATGCGCGCGCCGAAGCTGACCGCGGAGAACCTGGCGAACCAGATCGAGGTCGTCAAGGAGGAAATCCGGCTGAACGTGCGCAACCGGCCGTACGGCGGATTCCCGTGGATCCTGCTGCCGCCGGTGCTGTACTCCACCTTCGCCAACGCGCACGACGGCTACGGCGCCTTCGAAGACCTCGAGGGCGCGACGCTGGACGACTGCGCCGCCTTCTTCGACACCTTCTACTCGCCGGCCAACGCGGTGCTGACCGTCGCGGGCGACTTCGAGGTGGAAGAGGCGAAGGCGCTGGTCCAGAAGCACTTCGGCGACGTCCCGCACCGGCCGGCCCCGGTCCGTCCGTCGTTCTCCGAGCCGCTGCCCACCACGCAGCTGAACGGCGAGCACACCGACCCGCACGCGCCGCTGCCCGCGCTGGCCGTCGGCTACCGGATGCCGGACCCGATCAACGACCTCGACGGCTACCTCGCGTACCTGGTGCTGGCGGGCGTGCTCACCGACGGTGACGGCTCGCGGCTGCAGCAGCGGCTGGTGCACGTCGAACCGCTGGTGGTCGACGTCGGCGCGGGCGCCGGGCTCTTCGGCCCGTTCGAGGCGCGCGATCCGGACACGTTCACCATCACCGCGATCCACCCGCCGGACGTGCCGCGCGAGCGCGTGCTGGCCGCGCTGGACGAGGAGCTGGAGAAGCTCGCGTCCACCCCGCCGGACGACCAGGAACTGAAGAAGGTCACCGCGCGCTGGGCGGCGAGCCTGCACGCGGAGCACGACCGGCTCGTGTCGCGCACCCTGGCGCTCGGCGCGTTCGAACTGCTCTACGGCGACGCGTCGCTGGTCTACCAGCTCGCCGACCGCCTGTCCGCGGTCTCTGGCGAGGCTGTGTCGGCGGCGGCGAAGGCGCTGCGCCCGGACGCGCGCGCCGTGCTCGTCGTGAAGCCCGCAAGCACCGAAGGGACGGAACAGTGACCTCGGCTGAACAGGTCAAAGCCGCACACCGCAGCGCCGAGGAGATCGGCCGCACCGCCGCCGGACCGCGTCCGCTGCCCGCGCTGGGGCACCAGCGCGCCGCCGCCGATCTGTCCCATGTGGACACCACGCTGTCCAACGGGCTGCGCGTGCTCGCGGTGCGCAAGGCGAGCGTCCCGATGGTCGAGCTGCGGCTGTGGATCCCGTTCGCGGGCGAGGACCGGATGCACGCGGCCACCGCCGAGGTACTCGCGGAAACCGTGCTCACCGGCACCGCGCGGCGCGACCGGGTGGAGATCGACGCCGAGGTCGCGCTGATCGGCGGCGACCTCAACGCGGGCGTGGACCCGGAGCGGCTGTACTTCGGCGGCACCGCGCTGTCCGACGGCCTGCCGACGCTGCTGGACGTGCTCGGCGACGTGCTCACCGGAGCCACGTACGGCGACGCGGAGGTCGCGCGCGAGCGGGAGCGGCTGATCGAGCGCATCGCGGTGTCGCGGACGCAGCCGCGCACCATCGCGCGCGAAGCACTGCAGAAGCACCGGTACGGCGACCACCCGGCGACCCGTGAGGTCCCGCAGGCCGAGGACGTCGCCGAGGTGACTCCCGAGCAGGTGCGCGCGCTGCACAACGCTTCGGTGCTGCCGCGCGGTGCGGTGCTCGTGCTGGTCGGAGACCTTGACCCGCAAGAGGTTCCGGCCGAACTGGAGCGCGCGCTCGGCGGCTGGAAGTCGGACCGTTCGGCCGTGGTGCTGCCGCCGCTGCCCGCGCTGACCGGCGGCAACGTCCTGCTGGTTCCGCGCGCCGGCGCGGTGCAGTCGCAGATCCGGCTGTCCGCGCAGACGGTGCCGCGCGTCGACCCGCGGTACCCGGCGCTGCAGCTGGCGAACCTGGCGTTCGGCGGATACTTCTCCTCGCGGCTGGTGGAAAACATCCGCGAGGACAAGGGATACACCTACGGCGCGCACTCGGGCTTCGAGTTCACCGGCGACACCGCAGTGGTCAATGTGGACGCGGACACCGCCAACGAGGTCACCGCGGCGGCGTACCTGGAAACCCGCTACGAGCTGTTCCGGCTCGGCACCGTGCCGCCGACGGCCGAAGAGGTCGAATCGGTGCGGCAGTACGCGATGGGCTCGCTCGTCACCGGCACGTCGTCGCAGGGCGGGCTCGCCGGGCAGCTGATGGCGCTGGCCTCGAACGGCCTCGGCATCGAATGGCTGCAGAGCCACCCGGAGCGGCTCGCGGCCGTCACCGCGGAGCAGGTCGCCGAAGCCGCGGCGGAGTTCTTCGCGCCGGGCCGGTTCACCGGAGTCGTGGTCGGCGACGCGGACCTGCTCGCGCCGAAGCTGGCCGCGCTCGGAGTTTCCACCAGCGAGAAGGACTGATGAGCGTTCCGTTCGAACTAGGGGCACTGCCGACCCTGTCGCGTTCCACAGTGGACCGGCAGGAAACCTTGCGCACCAACCCGGAGCGGCTCGCCGCGAAATGGTCGGAAGCCCGCGTGGTGCTGCTCGACGACACCGGCCGCACGCCGGTCCTCGAGGGCGGCTCATCGCTGGCCACCCGCAAGGCGATGGACTTCGGCACCGAACCGCCCGCCGACGCGGTGTTCCTCGGCGAGTGGGAGGACGTCGACTACTGGTCGCTGCCCGGCTCCATCGAGGGCGACGTCGACAGCGTCCGGCTGGCGGGCAGCTGGGGCGTGATCGAAGAGGTCCCGCGCGCCAACGGCGAGCTGTGGGTCGAACTGCGCGGCTACGGCGAGCAGCTGGACGACACGTCGGCCGGGCTGTTCACCACCGCGCAGGCGCTGCGGCACTGGCGGCGGCAGTCGCGCTTCTGCACCCGCGACGGTTCGCCGACGCAGCTGATCCAGTTCGGCTGGGCCAGCCGCTGCGAAGCCAAGGGACACGAGGAATACCCGCGCACCGACCCGGCGGTGATCTGCCTGGTGCACGACCTCGACGGCGTCAACGGTTCGCACGTGCTGCTCGCGCGCCAGCCGATCTGGCCGCCGGACCGGTACTCGGTGCTCGCCGGATTCGTGGAGGCGGGGGAGTCCCTGGAGGGCTGCGTCGTCCGCGAAATCCGCGAGGAGGCCGGGATCGAGGTCGGGGACGTGCGATATCTCGGCAGCCAGCCGTGGCCGTTCCCGCGCTCGATCATGCTGGGGTTCACCGCGCGCGCGGACCGCAACGCGCCGCTGGTCCCGGCCGAGGGCGAGATCGAGGAAGCGCTGTGGGTGTCCCGTGAGGACGTCCGGGCCGCGTTCCGCAACGCCGGAACCGGGGTGCCGACGCCGATCGCCGGTGGCGCGTCGAATCTGCTGCTGCCGGGGAACTCGTCGATCGCCCGCGTGATGTTGAAAGCGTGGGCGGAAGCCGAGGAGTAACTCTCCCGCGATGCGAGCCTCTGGGCCTCGTGAGCGGCGACGCCGGTTAGAACCGGTCTAGCCACTCACGAGGCTCAGTTGCGTTGCGGCCTCCCCGCCCCGGACCACGCCCTGTCCGCGGTCCGCCTCGGCCAACCCAGCGCGTTCGCCTGATCACCCTGCGCCTAGCGCGGACATCCCGCGGTATCAAGCCGTTACCGCGCTGTTTCCCGAGCCCATTGACGGCGTGTGGCCGCGCTCACTACAGTCCCGGAAAACCGTCTGTAAAGTTTCCTAATAAAGGAGCAGCCAGGTGCGAGCCGGCAGTCCGCGAACGTTGCGCGAGATGAACGACCGCGCGGCGATCGAGGCGTTGCTGCGGAACGGGCCGCTCACGCGGGCCGAGCTGGAGGCCGCCATCGGGTTGTCCAAACCCGCTACCGCGCAGCTGCTCACCCGCCTTGAGCAGGACAATCTCGTCGGCAAAGCCGGGGAGCGCGCCGGCGGCGGACGCGGGCCGCGCGCCCAGCTGTGGGCGGTCAACGGCGCCCTCGCGCACGTCGCGGCCGTCGACCTCACCCCGCGGGTCGCGGACTTCGTGGTCGCCGACGTCGCCGGGGCCGTGCTCGCCGAGTACCGCGTGCAGCTTCCGGTGGCCGAGGACGCCGACGTCGTCGGCTCGTTCGGGCAGGCGCTGCGCCGGGTCACCAAGGCCGCGGGCATGCAGCTCGACGATCTGGCCAATGTGGTCATCGGCGCGCAGGGCGCGTTCGACCCGCGCACCGGATTGCTGTCCTCGGCACCGCACATCCCGGGCTGGCTCGGGTTCAACGTGCCGAAGCGGCTGAGCGACGAACTCGGCGTGACGGTCAAGATCGAGAACGACGTAAACCTTGTCGCCGTTGAGGAAATGACCGTCGGCAACGCGCAGGACGTCGACGACTTCGTCCTGGTCTGGCTGTCCGAGGGCGTCGGCGGCGCGGTCGTCATCGGACGGCGGCTGCTGCGCGGCGCGACCGGTGGCGGTGGCGAGATCGACTGGATGCGCGTCCCCGATCCGGCCACTGTGGACACTGGCGACAGCTGGCCCTCGGCCGGAGCCCGGTACGGCAACCTGGTCGACTCGTCCGCGATCGTCCGGCTCGCCAAGGCGCACGGCATCTCCGCGGACAGCGGATGGGACGCCGTCACCCAGGCGCGACGCGTTGCCCACCAAGGGTTTCTGGACGATCTCGCGCGGCGCGTCGCCAGCGGGGTCGCCAGCCTCGTCGCGGTCGCCGACCCGCAGCTCATCCTGCTGTGCGGCGAGACCAGCCGCGCCGGCGGCGACGAGTTCGCCGGGATCGTCGCGGAAAAACTGCACGAACTTGTCCTGCCGCGCACGCCCGTCGGCGTCGCTTCGGTGCAGGGCAACGCGGTGCGCGCCGGTGCGTTGCAGTCCGCGCTCGCCACCGCCCGTGAGGACGTCTTCGGCGTTGTCACCCCCACGCTCCTCGGGCCGCGTCGGTCCGCCGGAGAGCAAGCCCCGTCCCCGACCGAGTAGACCCACCCGATGGACAGGAGGGTTCATGTCCGCTCCCACCCGCATCCGGGGTCTCGCGCGCAAGCGCGGATCCCTGGTGCTCAGCGCTCTCGCGGCGAGCACGCTGCTGGCGACCGCCGCGTGCGGCGCCGCCGCGCCCGCAGGCGGCGGTGACGCCGCGGCCCCGCCGAACAAGGACGACAAGCTCACCATCACCGTCTACAGCAAGTTCACCGACCGCGAGTACGGCGTGGTCACGAAGGCGCTGGACAAGCTCAAAGCGAAGTTCCCCAACATCACCATCAAGCACGAGGGGAACCAGGACGACGACAAGCTCACCCAGTCGATCCGCGGCGGCAACCCGCCGGACGTGGCGATCTCGTTCTACACCGACAACCTCGGCGCGTGGTGCTCGACCGGCAGTTTCCAGGACCTGAAGCCCTACCTCGAGCGCGACAAGATCGACCTCGAGCAGATCCCGCAGGCGGTCCGCGACTACACGTCGTACCAGGGCAAGCGGTGCGCGATGCCGATGCTCGCCGACGTGTACGGGTTCTTCTACAACAAGACGCAGTTCGCGGCCAAGGGCATCGCAGGCCCGCCGAAGAACACCACCGAACTGTTCGAGGACGTCAAGAAGCTCACCGAGTTCAACCCGGACGGTTCGATCAAGACCGCGGGCTTCCTGCCGTCGATGCCGTTCTACGCCAACCAGGCGCAGTACTGGGCGCCGAACTTCGGGGCCAAGTTCATGGGTCCGGACGGGAAATCGTCGCTCGCTTCCAGCCCCGGCTGGAAGGAGATGTTCCAGTTCCAGAAGAAGCTCATCGACTTCTACGGCGGGCACGAGAAGGTCGAGAAGTTCAAGGCCGGTCTCGGTGACGAATACTCGAAGGACAACGGTTTCCAGACCGGCAAGCTTTCGATGATCTACGACGGCGAATTCCGCACCGCGTTCATCAAGGACCAGGTGCCCTCGCTCGACTACGGCACCGCGCCCGCGCCGGTGCTCGACAGCCTGGCCGGCCAGTACGGCGGCGGGTTCGGCACCGGCACGATCATCGCGATCCCGAAGGGCGCGAAGAATCCCGGCGCGGCGTGGGAGCTGATCAAGCAGGCCTCGCTCGACACCGACACCCTCGTCGAGATGGCCAACGGCCTCAACAACGTGCCCAGCACCAAGGATTCGCTGAACTCGCCGAACCTGAAGATGCCGCCGCAGTTCAAGACCTTCACCGACATCTACAACAGCGGCAAGCTGGTCGCCAACCCGACGACGCCGATCGGCGACGCGTTCCTCAAGGCGGTCAACGACTTCGCCGAGAAGTGGCAGGCCGGGTCGGTGCCTGATCTGGACGCGGGCCTCAAGAAGGTCGACGCGCAGATCAACGACGAACTGGCGCAGAAGGGCGCCGGCGGATGACCACGCTGACCGCAGCGGAAACCGGAACCCCCTCCGCGCCGAACCAGGCGCGGCGGGGGTCTCCCCGGGCCAAGCGCAGGCGCACGGTGTTCTGGTTCATGGCGCCGGCGACCATCGGGTTCCTCATCTTCTTCGCCTACCCGCTCGGCGCGACGCTGTTCTACTCGTTCACCCGCTACGACCTGATCAACCCTCCACAGTGGATCGGGTTCGACAACTACGTGCGCATGTTCACCAGCGAGCCGCTGGTGAAAACCGCCGCGTACAACACGTTGTGGCTGGTGATCATCCTGACCGTCTGCCGGGTGCTGTTCTCGCTTGGCGTCGCGTCGGTGATTTCGCGGCTGAAGTCGGGCGTCGGCATCGTCCGCACGCTCTGCTACCTGCCCGCGCTCGCCCCGCCTGCGGCCGCGACGCTCGCGTTCGTCTTCGTGTTCAACCCGGAATTCGGTCCGGTGAACCGGTTCCTGCGGTTCGTGGGCATCGACGGCGGATTGTGGTTCAACAGCCCGGAAATGTCGAAGCCCGCGCTGACCTTGCTCGCGCTGTGGGGTTCGGGCGAGCTGATGATCATCATCCTGGCCGCGTTGCTGGACGTCCCGCAGGAGCAGTACGAGGCCGCGGAACTCGACGGAGCGGGCCCGGTGCGCCGGTTCTGGCACGTGACGCTGCCGTCGATCTCTCCGGTGCTGCTGTTCGGCGTGGTCAACTCGATGATCTACGCACTGCAGTTCTTCACCCAAGCGATCGTCGCCGCGTCCGCTTCCGCGGGCACCGCGGACGTCGCGGGGAACTCGAAACTGATCGGTGCGCCGGAGAACTCGACGCTGACGTATCCGATCTGGCTGTACGTACAGGGTTTCCGGTACTTCAACATGGGTTACGCGGCGGCGATGGCCGTGCTGCTGTTCCTGGTCTCAGCCGGATTCACGTGGATTTTGGTGCGGCAGATGCGTAAGACGCAACATCAGGAGGACGGAGCATGACGACGCTTTCGGCACCGCCGCGTCCGGCTCCTCCGGTGCATCCGCGGGAGAAGTTCAAGCGGCGCTGGGACAAGAAACTGTCCTTTGTGGCCACGCACGCGGTCGGCATCGCACTCGGCGTGATCTTCATGCTGCCGCTGCTGTTCGTCTTCCTCACCTCGGTGATGAAGAGCGACCAGGCGATGACGTCGAGCCTGTGGCCCACCGAATGGCATTTCGAGAACTTCGTCGAGGTGTTCAGGAAGGCCCCGTTGCTGGAGTACTTCGGCAACAGCTTCCTGTATTCGGCGCTGGCGACGATCGGGGCGCTGGTCTCGGCGATCCCGGCGGCGTACGGGCTGGCGAAACTGCGGTGGCGCGGGCAGAACCTGTGCTTCATGCTCGTCGTGGTCGCGATGATGCTGCCGCCGCAGGTCACCGTCGTCCCGCTGTACGACCTGTGGGTGCGGCTCGGGTTCACCGGCACGCTGGTGCCGCTCATCGTGCCGTACTTCTTCTTCGACGCCTTCTCGATCTTCCTGCTGCGGCAGTTCTTCCTCACCATTCCGAAGGACTACCTCGAAGCGGCGAAGATCGACGGCTGCAACGAGTTCCGGGTGCTCACGCGGGTGCTGATCCCGATGGCGAAGCCGGGGATCGCGGCCACCGCGATGTTCTGCTTCCTGTTCACCTGGAACGACTATTTCGGCCCGCTGCTCTACACGGGCGAGAACAAAGACAACTGGCCGCTTTCACTGGCGATCGCGTCCTTCCGAGGCATGCACCACGTCGAATGGAACCTCACGATGGCCGCCACCGCGCTGATCATGCTGCCGGTGATCGTGCTGTTCGTGTTCGCGCAGAAGTCGTTCGTCAAGGGCATCACGTTCACGGGAGTCAAGGGATGAAACTGGCAGTGGTCGGCGGTGGGTCCACCTACACGCCGGAGCTGATCGACGGCATCGCCGGACGGCGGGCCTCGCTCGACGTCGACGAGATCGTGCTGATCGACCCGGACGCCTACCGGGTCGAGGCGGTCGGCGATTTCAGCCAGCGGCTGCTGAACCACGCGGGGCATTCGGCCCGCGTGCGCACGACGGCGAACCTGGAGGAAGGCGTCGACGGCGCGTCGGCGGTTCTTATCCAGCTGCGCGTCGGCGGTCAGAAGGCACGTGCGTCGGACGAGACGTTCCCGCACATGTGCGGTTGTGTCGGCCAAGAGACGACCGGTGCGGGCGGCCTGGCGAAGGCGCTGCGCACGGTGCCGGTGGTGCTCGACATCGCCGAACGCGTGCGCAAGGTCGCCGGTGACGACACCTGGATCGTCAACTTCACCAACCCGGTCGGCATCGTCACCCGTGCGCTGTTGCAGGAAGGGCACCGCGCGGTCGGCCTGTGCAACGTCGCGATCAACCTGCAGCGCAAGTTCGCGAAGCTGCTCGGAGCTTCGACCGGCGACGTCAAGCTGGTCCACACTGGACTGAATCACCTGAGCTGGGAGCGCGGCGTCCTGGTCGACGGCGTCGACCGGCTGCCGGAACTCCTTGCCCAGCACGCGGAATACCTCGGCGAAGAGGTCAGTGTTCCGGTCGAGTGGATGCAGCGGATGCAGGCGGTGCCGTCGTACTACCTCAAGTACTACTACTCGCACGACGCGCAGGTCGCGAAGCAGCAGACCGAACGTCCGCGCGCCGAGGTGGTCAGCGATGTCGAGGAAGAACTGCTGAAGATCTACCTTGACCCGGAGCAGGTCACGAAGCCGGAATCGCTGGAGAAGCGCGGCGGTGCCTACTACTCGGAGGCAGCGGTGCAGCTCGTGCACGCGCTCACTTCGGGCGGTGCCGCCGAGGAACACGTGGTGAACGTCCGCAACAATGGCACGTTCGATTTCCTCCCGGACGACGCGGTGATCGAGGTTTCGTCCACTGTGGATTCCGCGGGCGCGACGCCGATTCCGCAGTCTCCGGTGGACCCGCGGTTCGCCGGGCTGATCGCCGGGGTCACCGCGTACGAGTACCTGGCTCTGGACGCCGCGATCAAGGGCGGCCGGGACCGGGTCGCGGACGCACTGCTCGCGCACCCGCTGGTCGGCCAGTACACGAAGGCGGACCAGTTCGCGGACGAACTCGTCGCACGCAACCGGGATTTCCTGCCCTGGGCGCGGGCATGAGCGACACCGTCGTCGCGATCGACGGGGGGAACAGCAAGACCGAGGTGCTGGTGGTTTCGCGGGACGGCGTCGTGCTCGGCGCTTCCCGCGGCCCCGGCGTTTCTCCCCAGCGGGTCGGAGTCGACGGATGCGTTGCCGCACTTGAGGAGTTTGTCCAGGAAGCCCTCCGCTCCGGCGGCTTGCCCGCTGAACCGCCGTTCGCCGTGCACACCTCGGCGTACCTGGCGGGCCTCGACTTCCCCCGGGAAGAAGCGGCACTGCACAAGGCTTTGTCGGCGCGCGGGTGGAGTTCCACTTTGGACGTCGGCAACGACGTGCTGGCGCTGCTGAGAGCGGGAAGCTCCGACGGCACCGGGGTAGCGGTGGTATGCGGTGCCGGGATCAACGGCGCTGGCTTCGCCCCGGACGGCCGATCCTACCGTTTTCCCGCCCTGGGCAAGGTTTCCGGCGACTGGGGCGGCGGCTACCGGCTAGGTGAGGAAGCCCTGTGGTGGGCTGTCCGCGCCGAGGACGGCCGGGGTCCGCGGACGGCGCTGGAATCGGCGGTCGCGGAGTACTACGGTGCCTCGACGCTGCTGGATGTGGTGCAGGGCCTGCATTTCGAGGAGATCGATGCCGCCTCGATCCACGGCCTCTGCCCGCTGCTGTTCGAGGTGGCCGCGGCCGGTGACGAGGTCGCGCAGGACGTGGTGACGCGGTTCGCCGAGGAAGTGAGCCTGCTGGTGGCCGCGATCATGCGCCGCCTGGACCTCACGACTTCGGCCCCCGAGGTCATCCTCGGCGGCGGCGTGCTGACCGGCGTCGGCGCGTCCGTGATCGCGGACATCGAACGCCGCTGCCTGAAGGTGGCGCCGCGGGCGCAGGTGCGGGTGGTGGAGGTGAACCCGGTGGTCGGTGCCGCGCTGTTCGGTTTGGACAAACTCGGGGCTTCTGACGATGCGAAGGCTGCGTTGAAGGCCGCGACGCAACGGGCGTGAGTTTGGGGTGGCTGCCCGAAAGCAGCCACCCCTGCCTCGCTCAGGCGGTGAGGTTCTTGCCCGTCTCGAGCACGGACTTCAGGTCGGACAGGACCCACGCCCAGCCGCCGCCCGCGTTCTCGCCGGGACCGGCGTTGATGTCTTCGTGCTGACCGGACACGAGCGCCGCGTGGTTCGGCGCGCCGGTGACGTCGTGGGTGACGGTGAGCCGGGTGCCCGCGGTCTGGGTTTCCTCGATGTCGTAGGTGAGCGTAGTGTACGGCTCGGCCGCGAGGCTCGGGTCCATCTGCAGTTTCCAGGTGATCACCAGCTTGCGCGGCGGATCGACCTCGAGCACTTCGCCGTCGAGGAGGTCGCTGGTGAAGCCGGAGTCGATGAACTCCTGGGTCGGCTTGGTGCGGTGCTTGCCGCCGCGCTTGAGGTCGAACTCGGCCAGGCCGGTGTAGCCGTACTTCGCGGTCCATTCCGGCTTGGTGACGGCGTCCCACACCGCCTGCGGGGAGGCCTTGATGTAGACGCGGTTGACCAGCACAGTCGTGGTGTCGCTCATGGTCCGGGCTCCTTCTGGGATTCTTCGGCTTCGAGCTGGGCCTTGAGGTCCAGCAGTGCCGCGGTGTGGTGTGCGGTGTACTTGTCGATCCAGCGGTCGTGGATCTGGCGGATCGGGACCGGGTTCAGGAAATGCCGTTTCTCCCGGCCCTCCTTGCGCGAGACGACCAGCTCGGCCTCCTCGAGCAGCTTGAGGTGTTTCATCACCCCGAACCGGGTCATGTCCACTTCGGACTCCAGCTCGGTGAGCGTGCGGCCGTCGCGCTCGTAGAGCAGGTCGAGCAGGAACCGGCGGGTCGGATCCGCCAGAGCCTTGAAAACCAGGTCCTCGTCGGGCACGCACCGAGAATAGGTGACCAAAAGGTCACATGTCAACCAGAAGAACGGCCGCTGGGCTTCCAACGAGGGAAACCCAGCGGCCGGAGGGGGGAACGCTAAAGCAACGCGCCCAGCGGCAGGATCAACGCGATCGCCACCACCGAGATCACCGTTTCCATCACCGACCAGCTCTTCAGCGTCTGGCCGACCGACATCCCGAAGTACTCCTTGACCAGCCAGAACCCGGCATCGTTCAGGTGCGAGAAGAAGAGCGACCCGGCACCGATGGCCAGCACTAGCAGTGCGTTGTGCGTCGGGTCCAGCGTCGCGGCCAGCGGCGCGACGATGCCCGCCGCGGAGACGGTCGCGACCGTGGCCGAGCCCGTCGCCAGGCGGATCGCCACCGCGACCAGCCAGCCGAGCAGCAGCGGGGACAGGTCCGCGCCCTTGGAAAGGCTGGTGATCACGTCGCCGACCCCGGCGTCCACGAGGGTCTGCTTGAACCCGCCGCCCGCGGCCACGATCAGCACGATCCCGGCGATCGGGCCGAGGGAATCGCCGATGATCGACGAGAGACGTTCCCGGTTCAGCCGTGCCGGGCGGCCCAGCACGACCATGCCGACGAGGACCGCCAGGAGCAGCGCGACGAGCGGGTCGCCGATGAAGTCCAGGACCCGGCGGGCCGGGTTTCCCTTGTCCGCCAAGATGTCCGCGAGCGCCTTGGCCAGCATCAGGACCACTGGCAGCAGCACCGTGGCCAGCGTCGCGAAGAAGCTCGGGCGGTGCTTTTCGTCGGTGCCCTCGGATTCCGGGACCAGCCGGGCGGGCGGAGCGGCGTCGGGCACCATTTTGGCGGCGAGACGGCCGAACAGCGGGCCGGCGATGATCACCGTGGGAATGCCGACCAGCAGGCCCAGCCCCAGGGTGAGGCCGACGTTGGCGTTCAGCGATCCGGCGGCGGCCAGCGGGCCGGGGTGCGGCGGGATCAGGCCGTGCAGCACCGACAGGCCGGCCAGCGCCGGGATTCCCAGCAGCAGTACCGGTTTCCCGCTGCGCTTGGCGACCAGCAGCACCACCGGGATCAGCATCACGAGGCCGATCTCGAAGAACATCGGCAACCCGATCAGCGCGGCCACCAGCGCCATCGCCCACGGCAGCCCCGGACCGCGAACCCGGCCGAGCACGGTGTCGACGATCCGGTCCGCGCCGCCGGAATCGGCGAGCAGTTTGCCCAGCATCGCCCCGAACGCGATCAGCACGCCGACGGACGCGACGGTGCTGCCGACACCGTTCGTGAAGCTCTTCAGCAGTTTGTCGATCGGCATCCCGGCGACCAGGCCGAGCACGCCGGAACCCAGCGTGAGCGCGAGCAGCGGATGCAGTTTCACCTTGCTGATCAGCACCACGATCACGGCGATGGCGAGCACCGTGGCGACGATCAGGCGGGTGTCGTGGCCGGTCCAGCCGGCGGCGAGGGCGGTCATGCGCGCTCCTGGAACGCTTTCAGCGCCGACGCGACGAGGTCGGCGGGCGGGCGGCTGATGTCGAAGGTCGCTCCCGGCTCGTCCGCTTCCAGCGGTTCGAGGTCGGCGAGCTGGGAATCGAGCAGCGAGACCGGCATGAAGTGGCCGCTGCGGGTCTTCATCCGCTCGGCGAGCAGGTCACGCGAGCCCTGCAGATGCAAGAACCACACGTCCCCGCCGCCGCGCAGCACGTCGCGGTAGCGCCGCTTCAGCGCGGACGAGCTGACCACGGCGCCGTTTTCGTGATGCTTGCCGATCCACTCCGCGATCGCGGCGAGCCACGGTGCCCGGTCCTCGTCGTTCAGCGGGTGCCCGGCGGTCATCTTCTCGATGTTCGCTCGCGGGTGGAAGGTGTCTGCCTCGGCGTACACGGTCCCGAGTTCCTTGGCGAGCGCCGTGCCGACTGTCGTCTTGCCCGAGCCCGATACGCCCATCACCACGATGACCGTCATGCGCACCTCCCACGTCTTTGTGCCCTGGAGAGTCAAACTCAAAAGTACTACTTAATCAAGAAGAAGTAGTACTTAATCGAGTCAGAGGGTTAGGTTGAGCCGGTGGGGAATGATCGGCACGAGGACATGCTCGACGAGCTCGGCGCGGCCATCGCGAGCGGCGAGCTGGCTCCGGGCGCGGTGCTGCGCTCGGAGGAGCTGCAGGAGCGGTACGGGGCGTCGCGGACGGTCGCCCGCGAGGTGGTCCGGGTCCTCGAGACGATGGGGTTGACCAGCAGCCGCCGCCGCGTCGGGGTCACCGTCCGCGAGCCGGCCGAGTGGAACCACTATGACCCGAGGCTGATCCGCTGGCAGCTCGACGGAGCCGACCGGCCGACCGCGCTGCGCACGCTGACCGAGCTGCGTTCGGCCGTCGAACCGTGTGCCGCGCGGTTCGCCGCGCTCCGGGCGACCCCGGAGGAACGCGGACGGCTGCGCGCGCTGGCGGTGCATCTCCAGCGCACGGCGCGGGCTCGCGACCTGGACGCCTTCCTCGGCCACGACGTCGCATTCCACGATCTGCTGCTGTCCGCGTCGCGGAATCCGATGTTCGCGCAGCTGTCCTCAGTGGTCGCCGAAGTGCTCGCCGGCCGCACCGGCCACGGCCTGATGCCGGACGAACCGCAGCCCGAGGCGGTCGCGCTGCACGTCGAGGTCGCCGAAGCGATCGACCTCGCCGACGCGGCTCGCGCCGAACGCGCGATGCGCGACATCGTGGAGCAGGCACGCGAGGAAATCGCCGCCGCGGTGTCGAGTAATCTCGGCGACTGAATCGTCCACGTTCGGGGGGGCTACAGGTGAGCGCGGCGCGCGCGATCGGCTTGATTCTCGGTTTGGCCGCAGACGGTGCACTCGGCGACCCGCGGCGACGTCCGCCGGTCACCGCCTTCCGGCAGGTCGTCGCCGCCACGGGGGCGCGACGCGCGGCAGGCTTGGGAATCGCGGGCGCGGCAGTCGCGGCAGGAGTGCTGGTCGAGCGGACCGGCCGCCGCAGCCCGGTGCTGCAAGCGACGACCACGGCAGTGGCGACCTGGGCGGTCGTCGGCGCGGCCGGGCTGGCGACGCAGGGCACGGAGCTCGCGCGCGATCTCGAAGAAGGCCGTCTCGAACCCGCGCGCGACACACTGTCCGAACTGGACCCGCGCGTCACCGACGGGCTGAGCACGATCGGGCTTTCCCGTGCGTCGGTGGAAACTCTGGCCGAGAACACGTCCGAAGTGGTCGTCACGCCGCTGTTGTGGGGTGCGGTCGCGGGCGTGCCCGGGCTGCTCGCGGCGCGGACGATCGGCTTGCTGCGCCGGCTGCTTCCCGGGCACTGGGTCCTCGACCGGCTTGACGAACTCGTGCACCTCCTGCCGACCAGGGTGGCGGCTGCGTTGACGGTTCTCGGCGCGCCGGTCGTCGGTGGTTCGGCGGGCGGCGCGTGGCGGGCTTGGCGGCGGGACACGATCGCGCATCCGAGCCCGAACGCGGGCCGGGTCGAGGCGGCTTTCGCCGGTGCGCTGGAGATTCGCGTCGGCGGGCGGACCGAGTACCCGCAAGGGGTCGTGGAGTTGCCGGTGCTCGGGGTCGGCCGGAATCCGGACGCCGGGCACGTGACGCGCGCGGTGGAGCTGTCCCGGGTGGTCGGCTGGCTGGCCGCGGGAACGTCGGTGCTCGTCGCGGTACTGACCGGGGTGCGCCGCCGGAACCCTTGAGCCGTCAGGGTTTCAGGTGCGCGATGGCTTCCGCGTCGTTGAAACCGTCCCGTTCGGACAGCAGTGCGCCGATCCGCCGCCGGTCCTCCGATTTCTTGTTCCCGCCGTACTTGAACTTGGCCCGCACCTCGGTCACCGTCAGCTCGATGCCGCGAATCCCAGGCAGCAGCCGCCGATCCGGAGCGTCCACAGCGGACACTGGGATGCGCTTGCCGTCCGGTTCGAAATGCGCCAGCTGGTGGTTCAGCAGCGCTGCTTTCTCCTCGGGATCGTCGATGACCCGGACGTCGCAGGCCAGCTGCACGCTCGCGTAGTAGGAAGTCGGCACGCCGAGCGCGGGATCGTCGGCGGTGTTCCAGTCCGAGCGGATGTAGGTGTAGTCGCCGGTCACCGTCAGCAGGGCGCGCGGGTGTTCCTCCAGCAGCGGCCACACCGGGTTCGGCCGGGCGAGGTGCAGGCGGACGGTAGCGTCGCCGTCGAAGACGAAGTGCGTCGGCACCACCACGGGGAGATCGCGGCCGCGGCCGCCGGCGACGAGTTCGCCGAAATCGTGTCCGGCGAGCCATTCCCGCCATTCGTTCTCGTCCGCGGCGTCCCAGGGGTGGATCAGCATGCCGTCAGTATCAGTGCCGCAAGTGGCCCCGACAAAGAGCCATTTTTGCGAGAAACGACCAGGCCACTTAGGCGGTCGGCGTGTACTCGTCCTCGTCTTCGGCGAGCATCTCCGCGACGGACTTGCGCCGGCCGCGCTGCGGGCGCTCGGTCGTCAGCGCGCCGCCCGGACGCAGTTCGCGGATCGTGAAGTACAGCCAGCCCAGCAACGCCATCGTGCCGAACGCCAGCCACTGCAGCGCGTACGAGAAGTACGGGCCCGATTCGAGCTGTGGCAGCGGTAGCGGGCTGAGCACGCCGGGCTGGTTCTGGTCGAGCTGGAAGTACCCGGGCCGGATCGTGAGGCCGGAAGACTTCGCCACCACGCGCGAGTCGACGGTGTAGCTCTGCAGCTTCCCGTTCGTCGACGCGTCGGCGAACGCGTCGCGGTTCTTCGGGTCCGTCTCGTCGCTTCGCACGCGCGCGACGACCGTCACCTGCCCGCCCGGCGCCGCCGCGTACGGAAGCACGCCGGAGTCACTGCTGAGCCCAACGTAGCCGCGGTCGATCAGGTACACAGTGCCGTCGGTGGCGCGAAGCGGCGTGAGGACCTCGTACGCGCCTTGGCCCTGCACAGTGCGCAGCCGCGCGACAACCTCGGCCGAAGGCAGGTACGTGCCGGTGATCGTCACGAGGTGCCACTCGGTGTTCTTGTCCGGCTTCGTCCCGGGCGGCAACAGTTGCGCCGCGGGCGCGGGTTTCGCGGTGAACGACGTGGTCAGCGCGTTGTTCTGGGTGACCTGCTCGTTGTCGCGGCGGAACTGCCACGGGGCCAGCAGCGTGTAACAGCAGATGGCGAAGGTGAACACCACCACTGTCAACGCCAGCCATCCCGGCCGGAGCAGAAACCGCAACCGCACCCCTCTACGGTAGGCCGTCGCGTTCCGTGCGCGCACCCGGACCGGACGTCACGCCTGTTCGCGGACCCAGTCGAGCAGTCCCGGCACGCTTCGCTCGATCATCCCGAGCACGTCGTCGAAGCCGTCGTCGCCGCCGTAATACGGGTCCGGCACCTCGGCGCCTTCCGGAGCGGACGGGTCGAACGAACGCAGCAACCGCACCCGCGAAGGGTCCTCGACGCGCGACTGCAGGAAGCCCAGGTGGCTCTCGTCGGCGGCGAGCAGCAGGTCGGCTTCGAGGTCTTCGTCGCTGACCTCGGCCGCGATGTGCTGGGTGGGGTAGCCGTGCGCCTTCAACGTGGCGCGCGCCCGCCGGTCGGCCGCCTCGCCGACGTGCCACGGACCGGTGCCCGCGCTGGACACGTGCACGGCGTCCGAGAGACCCGCGTCGGCGAGCTTCTTGCGGAAGACGAGCTCCGCCATGGGGGAGCGGCAGATGTTCCCGGAGCAGACAAACACCAGCTTGGGCATGGTCCGCAGTCTTCCAGAGCGACCGTGCGAGGATCCCCGGGTGCCTGCATTAGCCGAGATCATCGCCGTCCTCGAACGCAGTTACCCGCCCCGGCTGGCGGAAAGCTGGGACGCGGTCGGGCTCGTCTGCGGAGACCCGGCCGAGGACGTCCGCCGCGTGCTCTTCTGCGTCGACCCGGTCGAGGAGACGCTTGCCGAGGCCGAGGAGATCGGCGCGCAGCTGATCGTCGCGCACCATCCGCTGCTGCTGCGCGGCGTGCACGGCGTCCCCGCCGACACCGCCAAGGGCTCGCTCGTGCACCGCATGATCCGCGGCGGCATCGCGCTCTACTGCGCGCACACCAACGCCGATTCGGCCGACCCCGGAGTGTCCGACGCGCTCGCGCAAGCCATCGGCCTCGAGGTCGACCGGCCGCTGGACCCGCACGAACCCGGTGCCGCCACCGGGATCGGCCGCATCGGGCACCTGCCCGCCGCGGAACCGTTCGCGCAGTTCGTCCAGCGGGTCGCGGACGCGTTGCCGGCCACCGTGCCCGGCGTGCTCGGCGCCGGAGATTCGGACCGGCTGATCCGCACAGTCGCGGTGTCCGGCGGCGCGGGCGACTCGTATTTGGCGAAGGCGGCGGCCGAGGGCGTCGACGCGTACGTGACCGCGGATTTGCGCCACCATCCCGCCGGCGAACACCTCGCGTCCGCCGGAACCGTGCCCGCGCTGGTCGGCTTGACGCACTGGGCCAGCGAGTGGCCGTGGTGCGGACAGGCCTCGGACCTTGTCGGCGCGGCCTTTGCGGGTACCGTCGAAGCTCACGTCTCCACGCGGTGCACCGACCCGTGGACCATCCGCGCTACCGCCCAGTAACTAAATCAGGGAGCACAGTGAAGGCCGACCCCGCCGTCCAGCGTCAGCTGCTCGAACTCGCGAAGGTGGACGCCGAGCTTTCGCGCGTCGCGCACCGCCGCCGCACTCTGCCCGAGCTCGCCGAGATCGAGGCCGGGGAGAAGACCGTCCGGGAGAAACGCGACGCGCTGGTGTCCGTCGAGACCGCGACCTCCGACCTCGACCGGGAGATCGCGCGGCAGGAGAAAGAGGTCGAATCGGTGCGGGCGCGCGAGGACCGCGACCGCAAGCTGATGGAATCCGGTTCGGTCGGGGCCAAGCAGATGACCGACATCGAGCACGAACTGCAGACGCTCGGCCGCCGCAAGGGCGCGCTCGAGGACGACCTGCTGGAGCTGATGGAGCAGCGCGAGGCGCTGGGCCTGGACGCGCAGCGCACGAGCGCCGAGGTCGACAAGGCGACGCAGGCGGTCGAGGCCGCCGCGGCCCGCCGCGACGAGGCGTTCAAGGACCTCGACACCACCGAGGCCCGGCGCAAGGAGGACCGCGCGAAGCTGCTGCCGCGGTTCCCGGAGCCGCTGCTCAAGCTGTACACCCGCGTCTACGACCACAAGGGCATCGGCGCGGCGCTGCTGCGGGCCCGCCGGTGCGGCGCCTGCCAGCTCGAACTCGACCGCAACACCATCTCCGAGATCAAGGCCGCGGCCGAGGACAGCGTCGTGCAGTGCGACAACTGCGGCGCGATCCTGGTCCGCACGCTGGAGTCGGGGCTGTGACCGAACGGGCGATCGTCGAGGCCGACGGCGGGTCCCGGGGCAACCCGGGCCCGGCGGGCTACGGCGCGGTCGTGAAGGACGCGGCGACCGGTGAGGTGCTCGCCGAACGCCACGAATACCTCGGCATCGCGACGAACAACGTCGCGGAGTACTCCGGGCTCGTCGCCGGGCTGGCCGCGGCCGCCGAACTCGGAGTGTCCATTGTGGACGTCCGGATGGATTCGAAGCTCGTGGTCGAGCAGATGTCCGGGCGCTGGAAGATCAAGCACGCCGCGCTGCAGCCGCTCGCCGCGCAGGCGCGCGAGATCGCGGCGGGCTTCGAGCGGGTCGGCTACACCTGGATCCCGCGCGCGGAGAACTCGCACGCCGACCGGCTCGCGAACGTCGCCATGGACAGCGCCGGGTCCGGCGCGACCTCGCCCGCGCCGGTCGCCGAGACGCGGCCCCGGGCGAAGGTCACCGAGCCGGACCGGGTGTCCCCGGCGGGCTGGACCGGTGCCCGCGGCACGCCCACCAAACTGCTCCTGCTGCGCCACGGCCAGACCGAGATGTCGGTCGACCGCCGCTACTCCGGGCGCGGCGACGTCCCGCTCACCGAGCACGGCCGGGGCCAGGCCGCCGCGGCCGCCAAACGGCTGGCCGCGATGCCTGGTCTGATCGGCGAGGACGGCGAACCGGCACCGATCGTTTCGTCGCCGCTGATCCGCACCAAGCAAACCGCGCAGGCCGTCGCCGACGCGCTCGGCGGCCGGGTCGAAACCCACCCCGGGCTCATCGAGACCGACTTCGGCGAATGGGAGGGCCTCACCTTCGGCGAGGCCGCCCAGCGGGACCCGGAATTGCACCGCTGCTGGCTGAGCGATTCCTCCTGCCCGCCGCCTGGCGGCGAGAGCTTCGACGCGGTCCACGAGCGGGTCGGCAAGGCCCGGCGCGACCTGGTCGAGCAGTACGACGGGCGGACGGTGCTCGTGGTCAGCCACGTGACGCCGATCAAGACCCTGCTGCGGATGGGGCTCGACGCCGGGCCGTCGCTGCTGTTCCGGCTGCACCTCGATTTGGCGTCGCTGTCGATCGTCGAGTTCTACCCGGACGGCAACGCCTCGGTCCGGTTGGTGAACGACATCTCGCATCTGTCCTGAACCGGACAAATGTGAGGCAGGTCACGGTCGGGGATGACGTGTGAAACGCCCCGGATGAGGTATTGGCTAGAGTGCGGTGTCGACCGCGGCGCCGCGGCGCAGGTCCCGGCCGGGACTTCAAGGGGGGCGCAGGCTCGTGCGTTTCTTCGGCAGCATCCGCAAGTGGAAACAGTGACGAGGACATGACGGCTAGCGCACTCACCGCAGTATCCGAGCCCGACCTGCCGGGGGAGAAGACGACCGACCCGCCCGCGCGGTTCAAGCTCAGCTGGCTGGCGTCGACGCTGGCGGTGCTGGCCGGCGTGGCCGCGGTCGCCTGGCACGCCACCCGCTACGGGCACTGGATCGTCGACGACGCGGCCATCACGTTCTCCTACTCGCGCAGCGTCGCCGAAGGCCTCGGCCCGGTGCTGGCCCCTGGCGCGCCGCCGGTGGAGGGCTTCTCCGACCCGACCTGGATGATCCTGCTGGCGCTGGGCAAGGTCGTCGGCCTGTTCGACAAGGGCCTGCTGTTCGGCATCCCGGACTACGTGCTGTTCCCCAAGCTGCTCGGCCTGTTCTTCGCCGCGGGCATCCTGGTGCTGTGCCACCTGGTGGCCCGCCAGGTGTTCCGCAGGCACGCGTGGGCGATCACGCTGGCCACCGGTCTCGCGCTGGCGGCGATCCCGTCGTTCGTGATCTGGGTGGTCTCCGGCCTCGAGAACTCGCTGTTCGCGTTCTTCACCACCGCGCTGGCCGCGCTGCTGTTCACCGCGCTGCGCAAGGAAAACTCGCTGTCGTTCAAGGTCGCGATCGTCGCCGGCGTGCTCGTCGCCGCGGCCGCGCTGACCCGGCCGGAAGGCCTGATCTACGCCAGCGCGTACCCGATCGTCCTGCTGTTCGGCGTGAAGCGCGAAGGATTCTGGCCCAGCTTCCGGTCCGCGCTGGTGTCCATCGCGGCCTTCGCCGTGCTGTTCGGCGGCTACGTCGTCTGGCGCTACACGGAATTCCACCGGCTGCTGGCCAACCCGTCGGTCGCCAAGAAGCAGGGCCTGCCGACGTTCGCCTCGATCATCCGGCCGCACCAGCTGGTGGAGTACGCGGGCATCGCGCTGACGCTCGTGCTGGTCGCCGTGGTCGTGTGGGCGCTGCTCAAGGCTCCGTGGCGGCGTCCGCTGATCGGGCTGGTCACGCCGCTCGTGCTCGGCGTGATCGCGTACGGCGTGATGGTCCCGGACTGGATGGCCCAGTACCGCTTCGCGACGCCGGTGTGGGTGCTTGGCGCGCTGTGCGGCGTCATGGCCTTCGCCGAGCTGCTGCGTTCCCTGCCGAAGGTGCCGCTGAAGGCGGTCGCCGCCCTCGTGCTGGTGGCCGCGGCGGTCCCGTCGGCGATCGGCTTCGTGCACCACGACGAGGAATTCGTCAAAAGCCCGACCGTGCCGGCGTGCCTGATCGCCGACCGCTTCGGCCGCGGCTTCAACACGTACGCGGACATGCTCGGCCTCCAGCACGCGTCGCTGCTGCTGCCGGACCTCGGCGGCTCGTCGATGACCAGCCGGCTCGAACTGGTCGACATGGCCGGACTCGTGAACGCCCCGATCGCGGACCTCACGCACAAGGAAGACATCGCCGGCCTGCGCGACTACGTGTTCGACACGGTCAAGCCGACCTTCATCCACTCGTGGGGCCCGTGGGCGGACGGCAACGAGATCAGCATCGACCCGCGCATCGACCGCGACTACGTCCCGATCCTCGTGTACCCCGGCCCGGGCAAACGCCAGGGCGACTTCGTCCGCAAGGACGCGGTAACCGACCCGGCGAAGCTCGCGGCGGTTCAGCACTACGCACAGGTGACGATGATGTCCGTCGAGGCACAGCGATTCGGCAACGGTCTAGAGGACTGCGGCCCGACGTTGTCGCGGGGGAGCACGATCCCGCCTCGGGGTTAGAGGGCCAGCCATAGTGCGCACGTCGCCGCTGCCAATGACAGCGGCGTCGTGAGCGCACCAAGCTTCAGAAACTCCCCCACCGGCGGATGCTCCCTGTGCCGGACCACCACCCGTCGCCACAGCAGCGTCGCCAGTGAACCGAGGTACGTCGCGTTCGGGCCGATGTTCACGCCCAGCAGCACGGCGAGCAGCACGCCCTGATTCGGGTGCGGGCCGAGCACGGACAGCAGGATCAGCGTCGCGGGCAGGTTGTTGACGACGTTCGCCAGCAAAGCCGCGACACCCGCGGCGAGCAGGAGCTCGGGCAGCCCGGCGGTCGTCGGCAGCAGAGTGCGCAGCAGGCCGCCGAGGACGTGTTCGTCAACCGCTTCCACCACCACCGCGAGGGCGAGCACGAAGAGCACCAGCAGCGGAGACGCTTCGGCGACCACCTGCCAAGGCCGGATCTTCCGCTCCGCCAACGCTTTCGCGGCCAGCACGAGCGCGGTCAGCGCGGCGATCCAGACCGGCTCGACGTGCACCAGCTGTCCGGTAGCGAAGCCGACCAGCATGACCGCCAGCACGACCAGGGTGAAGACCGGCGCTTCCCGATGTTCGGGTTGCCGGGTGCTGGCCGGTTCCCGCAGGTCCTTGCGGAAGAACCAGAGGAACGCAGCCAACTCCACGGCGAGCGTGACCAGCCAGGGCAACGCCATCAGCGCGGTAAACCCGGCGAAGGTGAGGCCGGAAGCGGTGAAGGCGAGCAGGTTCGTCAGGTTCGAGACAGGGAACAGCGTGGACGCCGAGTTGGCCAAGTGCGCACACGCGTAGACATGCGGCCGCGCGGTGAGTTTCAGTTCGGCCGCAGTGGCGAGGACGACCGGGGTCAGCAGGACGACGGTGGCGTCAAGGCTGAGCACGGCGGTGACGATCGCTGCCGCGGCGAAGGTGAGCAGCAGGAGCCGAGGTTGCCGGCCGCGGCAGATTTCGGCTAGTTCGGCGCCGAGCCAGGTGAAGACGCCTTCCGCCGCGGCGAGGTGGCTGACCAGCAGGATCGCTGCGAGAAAGCCCATCGTCGGCAGCATCTGGACGACCCGTTCGCCCGCTTCGTGCGGCGAGGTCAGGCCGAGCGCGAGGACGACACCGGCGGCGGGGACCGCGAAGACAGCTTCCGGCAGGCCGCGCGGACGCGCCATGGCGAACCAGAGCGTTCCGGCCAGAAGCAGCAGGGACAGGGGACCGTTCACCCCCGAACGCTAGCCGCCGCGAAACCTCAGATCCCCGCCGGTTCCGGCACTCCCGCGCCGCGGTCCAGCACCCGCTCCTTCTCCCGGATCACCGGCAGCACCTCCCGGCCGAAGTGCTCGACGTCCTCCAGATAGTGCAGGAAACCGAGCAGCAACAGGTTCGCGCCGCGCTTTTTGTACTCGATCGCCCGGTCCGCGATCTGTTCCGGCGTTCCGATCAAGCCGGTCCGGAATCCGTCGTTGTACTGCACCAGGTCGGCGAACTCCGAATCCGCCCACATGCCCTTGGTGTCCGAAGTGGACTTCCCGGCCTGTTTGACCGCCGAGCGGAATCCTTCGACGGCAGGCACGTTCGCCTTCGCCACGATCTCCCGCAGCACCTCGCGCGCCTCGGCTTCGGTTTCGCGGGCGATCACGAACCCGTTGAGCCCGAACCGGACCGCGTGGTCGTTCTCCGCGGCGTACCCGCGCACCTCGTCGACCTGCTCGCTGAACCCGGCGAAATCCTTGCCATTGCTGAAATACCAGTCCGAAACGCGACCGGCCAGCTTGCGCGCCGCGGTGGAGTTGCCGCCCTGGAAGACCTCCGGATGCGGCCGGCCCGGCCCGGCGACCGGTTTGGGTTTGATGTCGAAATCGTGGATCCGGTAGAAGTCGCCGCCGAACTCGGCGTGGTCGTCGGTCCACAATTCCTTGAGCACGCGGATGAACTCCTCCGAGCGGCGGTAGCGCTCGTCGTGTTCGAGCCACGGCTGCCCGAGACCGGTGAACTCGTCTTTGAACCAGCCGCTGACCACGTTCACCGCGGCCCGGCCGCCGGAGATGACGTCCGCGCTGGCGATGAACTTCGCGAGGACGCCGGGCTGCCACAGTCCGGGATGGACGGCCGCGATGACCTTCAGCCGCTGCGTCGCGAGCAGCAGCGCCAGGCTGAAACCGGTGGATTCGTGCTGGTAGGCGGCACCGTAGCTGGCGGTGTAGCGGACCTGGGTGAGCGCGTATTCGAAGCCGTTGTTCTCGGCGAGCACGGCCAGTTCGCGGTTGTACTCGTAGCCCCAGTCGGTGCGCTGTTCGATGTCGCTGGTGACCAGGCCGCCGCTCACATTCGGGACCCAGTAAGCGAATTTCAGGGGTTCGGGTGCGGTCATGCCGGGAGTGAAACAGCGGCCGGGCGCCGGGCCAAGCGCGTCCACGCGGTGGAATGTGCCAGCCGGTGCCCGGGGCCGCGCGGCCTCCCGGGTACGCTGTTTCGGCGGACGAGCTGGCAGGACGGTCGCGGCCCGGGTTCTCCCGGTCCGAGGAAAGTCCGGACTCCGCAGGGCAGGGTGGTTGCTAACGGCAACCCGGGGCGACCCGCGGGACAGTGCCACAGAAAACAGACCGCCCCCGTCTCACGACGGGGGTAAGGGTGAAACGGTGGTGTAAGAGACCACCAGCATCCCGGGTGACCGGGATGGCTCGGTAAACCCCACCCGGAGCAAGGCCAAGAGGGAGTTCGCTCCTGCGCAGGCGATCGAGGGCGGCCCGCCCGATGCCTGCGGGTAGGCCGCTGGAGCCTGCCGGCGACGGCAGGCCGAGATGGATGACCGTCGCCCGGTCCGCCGCGAGGCGGCCCGGGAACAGGATCCGGCTTACATGCCAGCTCGTCCGCCCGATCGCTACGATCGGGCGCATGGGTCAAGCCGTCGCCGCCGCTGTCGCCTTCCGGACCACCTTCGACGCTCTGCACGCTCCCGTCTACTTCGCGCCAGAGACCCAGGAGCGGCTCGCCGCCGCCGGGCTCAAACCGGGGTCGATGACCTACTTCGCCAGCCGCGCCGCGGCGATGGGCGCGGTCGGACCGGGCACGGTCACCGCCACCTTTTACAGCTTCAGCCCCAGCCTGATCGCCCACTTTGTCCCGCGCGTCTGGACGATCGCCGCCCCCGAGGCCGTGCTGGAAGCCCGGCTTGCCGCGGTCGACGACATCTACCGCCGGCTGTTCGGCGACGAGACGCTCGCGTCCGCCGAGGTCGCCGAAGCTGCCGAGCTCGCCCGGGAAGCCACCGAGGGCTGCCGTCCCGAAGGCCGTCCGCTCTACGCCGCGCACGCGGACCTGGATTGGCCCGAACAACCGCACCTCGCCCTCTGGCACGCGGTCACCTTGCTGCGCGAGCACCGCGGAGACGGGCACGTCGCGGCGCTGATCACGAATGGCCTTCCCGGCCTCGAAGCGCTGGTCACGCACAGCGCGACCACGAACGGCACCCCGCCGGACACCGCCAAGCGCACCCGCGGCTGGAGCGACGAGGAGTGGGACGCGGCCGCGGCCCGGCTGACCGCCGACGGAATCCTCGACGCCGGCGGCGCGCTCACCGAACGCGGACTGGAGCTGCGCGAACGCGTCGAGACGGCGACGAACGCGGCGGCGCGGGGCCCGTGGGAGCACCTCGGCGAGGAGAAGACGGCCCGGCTGGAGCAGTTGTGCGCTCCGCTCAGCCGCCGGGTGATCGAAGCGGGCGCGATCCCGAGCGCGGCGTTCCGGCCCTGATCCGCGAGACGGTCCGGAACTGCCCGGGATCACGCTTTGTAGTGAACAAATGCGCACATCGGACGCGATGGTGACCGTTATCGCATCGGAGAGTGATCAATTCCAGATTGTTTTCCAATCCGGTTGTCACTCACCGGACTCGCGGCGGAACGCCGATCGGGGCATGCCACACTGGTGCCTGCCCGACACGCCGGTCCGGGGCGCACCGAGAGTGAGCGCCGCACGTTTCGCGGAGCCGCACCGCCGGAAGACTGCGCAATCCGGGTGGCTTAGGTTATTCCGGAGCACCCTTGCCACGATGATGGAGGGCGAGGAATCCTGACCATCGGACCGCAGCACCCGCCCATTGACCACAAGTCGACATCTACGCAGCGCGCTTTGACCATTACCCCTTGTAACGCCATGATGGTGTTCGTAGCTTCGCCGAAGCCAGAACAGCGCGGCGCCCGCCGTGCACCGGGAGTATCGCGATGACCAGCATGACCGCCCTCGAGACGTTTGTGGCCGAAGGGCTCAGCACCGGCAACGTCCGGACCTGGCTGCTCGACAACATCATCCCGCTCGTGCTCCTCGCGGTGGCGCTGCTGCTGCTGTGGCTGGGCGGCGGCAAGGGCGACAACGCGGGGGTCATGCGGCGGCTCGCCGGCGTGGTCATCGCGCTCGCGATCATCGGACTCGCGGTCAGCGGCGCGGGCGTGAACGTGGGCCAGTGGATCGCCGGCCTGTTCACCGGCTGAGGCGGAGCAGGCGTGCGGATCAGGACCGATGACGAGGTGTACCGGGTCGATGCCGTCTGGCTCGGCCCGCCGAAGGCGACTTTTCCCTGGCGAGCCCGCTACGTGGCATGGCTCGTTGGCATTCCGGTCTTCCTGGTCGTGCTCACCGTGGAGCGGTGGGTCGGCTGGAGTTTCGGGTTTTTCTCCACGGCGTGGGCGTTCGTGGCCACGATCGTGATCACCAGGCTGATCACCGCCAAGATCAGCCACGAGCGCCCGCTGGGCGCGGTGATCGCGATGATGGGCCAGGAACTGCGCGCGCCGAGAGAACGGACCTCGGGCGCGGGCGGCGCGGTGAGCGCCAGCCGGGTCCGGGTGCGGGCGGAGCGCCCGCTGCCGAAGCACAAGAGAAGGCGGCAATACCAGCACCGCGACCCGCGTCGCGGTGCCGGCACGAGTGCCAGGAAACAGGGAGCACCACGAGCGCGCCGGAGCCGCCCCGCGGCTCGGGCCGGGAGGTAGTCGTTGTTCGGTCGCGGCGGAAGCCGAGGGAAGCGGGAGCAAGACGTCCCTGCCGGTGCGTGGAACACGCCCCCGCAGGGCCGTCCGCCGTCCGGCGGCAGCAAGTCCGGCGGCAAGGGCCGCAGGCTGCCCGGTGAGCAGGCGATACCGGCGTACACGCCGTCGATCGCCGCGCGCAGCATCGACGGGCATCTGCTGCGCACCGGGTACGAGGTGTACGCCTGGTACCGGCTCGCGCCGCAGCGCTGGTCGTTCCGTTCCGATTCGCAGCGCCGCGACCTGATCGCGGCCATCGCGGGCCAGTACGCCGAACTGCAGGGCCGCTGGCTGCACCTGCGCGTCACGAACCGGCCGTACCCGATCCGGATGTGGGCCGAGGCGCACGTGCACAACGCGGTCGGCAGGCCGAACGACGTGCCGGGCGCGCTGTCGTTCGACGACTACCTGATCGGCGAGCAGCAGCAGCTGATGGGCCGTTCGATGGCGGAAAAAGAGGTGTACCTCGGCGTCCAGGTGCAGACCCGGCGCATGGTGGACCGCGCGGTCGAACGCGCCGCGCCGGTGCTGCGCCGCATCCTGCCCGAGGCGGTCGACGCAGAACTGGCCGCGCTCGACTCCGAGATCGAGCACCTCGACCAGGTCATCGGCAGCGCCGGGCTGGAAGGCCGTCCGGTGCACGCCGAGGAGATGTCCTGGCTGATGCACCGCTCGTGCTCGCTCGGCCTGCCGGCACCGCGGAACATGCCCGCGGTGCCGGGCGCGGCGTGGGAGCCCGAGGACCTCGCCAGCTTCACCGACGCGGCTGATTTCCACGCCGACCCGTACGCGCCCACGGTCACCGTGCGCGGCCGTACCGGGTCCAACGCCGGCGTGTCGCGGCATCTCGCGGTGCTCACCGTCGGCCAGATGCACGGGCTGCAGATCCCCGAGGTCGACGACCCGTGGATCCAGCACGCGGACCGGCTGCCCGCGGCGGTCGAGGTGTCCGCGCGGATCTACGTGCGGCGTCCGGAAGAGGTGTCCGGCGAACTGCAGCGGCAGATGAACAAGGTCCGCTCGCAGGTCAAGCACTACACCGACGAGCACGAGCTGGAGCCGCCGCAGTCGCTGGCCCGGCAAGCGGGCCGGGTGCTGGAGATCGACGACGAGATGACGTCGGGCTTCACCGCGCTGGCCACGCGCGTGCGGTCGTGGTGGCGCCTCGCGGTGTCCGGTCCGACCGAGCGCGACGCGCTACGGCTGGCCCAGCAGCTGCTCGATCTGTACAAGCCGAAGATCGCCATCGAACACCCGGAAGCGCAGTACGCGATGGCCCGGGAGTTCATCCCGGGCGAGCCGCTGGCCTCGGGCGCGTACATGCGCCGCGGTTCGGTCGTGTGGACGGCTTCGGCGGTGCCCACCGCGACCGCGGAGGTCGGCGACCGGCGCGGCATCCTGCTCGGCGAAACCGTCACCGCGACGCGGCGGCCGGTGGCCTGGGACCCGTGGATGGCGCAGGAAATCCGCGACGGGTCGGGCCTCACCGCGATGGTCGCCGGCCTGGGCGGCGGCAAGTCGTTCCTCGGCGGCGGCATCGTCTACAAGACGCTGCGGGCCGGGGCGCACTGGACGATCCTCGACCCGTCCGGCCCGCTGTCGCGGCTGTGCGACCTGCCGGAGATCCGCCCGTACGCGCGGCCGATCAACCTGCTCAACGCCCAGCCGGGCATCCTCAACCCGTACCGGGTGGTCGCCGATCCGCTGATCGAGCACTTCATGGACGAGGAGGACCCGGAACGCTCGTGGCGGCGCGAAAAGGCGCTGGCCGGGGCGACCCGGCGGCGGCTCGTGCTCGACGTGCTCACCGGCGTGCTGCCGTACGAGGTGTCGCGGATGGCGCAGACCCGGATCGTGCTGCTGCGCGCGGTCCGCGCGGTCGGCGGCCGGTTCGACGCCGACCCGGGCCAGGTCATCGACGCGCTGCGGCGGGATTCGAGCGAGCACCACGAGCACGCGGTCGTGGTCGCGGACTTCCTGGACGAAATGCGCGAGCGGATGGCGCTGCTGATCCCGGAAACCGACGCGGACCCGTACTCCGAGACCCGCGACGACCGGATGACCGTGCTGACCATGGCGGGGCTGACCCTGCCGAAGGACGGCGTGCCGCGCGAGTACTGGACCGACGCCGAATCGCTCGGCGTGGAAATGCTGAACCTCGCGGCGTGGCTGACCCAGCGGTCGGTGTACGAGAAGCCGAAGGAACTGCGCAAGGGCGTCTGGATCGACGAGGCGTTCTTCCTGTCCGAGGTGCCGACCGGGCGCGTGCTGATGAACCGGTTCGCGCGCGACTCGCGGAAGTGGAACGTCCGGGTGCTGCTGTCGTCGCAGATCCCGGCGGACTTCCTGAAGATCCAGGGTTTCGTGGCGCTGCTGGACTCGGTGTTCGTCGGTCGCCTCGACGACGACGACGCCCAGGCCGACGCGCTGCGGCTGCTGAAGGTGCCGGTCGGCGTGGGCTACGAGCAGGTCGTCGCCGCGCTCGGCCGCCGCCCCGGAGCCCAGCGCGGGCTCGAACGCGACATGGAGCCCCGGCAGTTCATCTTCGGCGACGGCGCCGGCGGCGTGGAGCGCATCCGCGTCGACTTCTCCGGCCCGCATCTCGACCCGTTGCGCGCGGTCATGGACACCACCCCGGGCTCGCCCGACGCGCGCAGCAAACCCGGCAGCGAACTCGTGGTACCCCACGAGGACGAGGCCAAGCCGTACGTCCCCGCCCCACCGGAGGACGACGAGCTGGAACACGACTTCGAACTCCAAGCGGAACTCGAGGTCGGTCTCGCCGACGAGCAGCTGCTGGGCTCGCCGGACCCGCTCGCGTCCGAGACCGGCGAGGTGGAGGGTGCAGTGCGCAACGGACGGCAGGAGGACCGGCACGCCCGCGCCGGCGGCAAGGGCGGCGGAACCGGCAGGGATGCCGCATGACCCCCGGTGATCCGGGCCGGCCCGCGCCGGCCGTGAGGAGGCCTGCGTGAACACCGTCTTCACGCTGGCGTTCGTCCTCGCGTTCGCCGCCGGCTGGCACGCGCTCCGCAAACGCGTCAAGGAAGGCCCCAAGCCGGGCGGCCGCCGCCCCAGCAGGCGCGCGTCGCTGCTGGCGGTGGTGGCGGTGATCGGGCTGCAGACGGTGCTCTTCGCCCCGTCGGCCAACGCGGCGGCTTGCGGGGAATCACCGAACCCGGAGCGTCCGGGGGCGGGCATGGTCGGCGCGCTCGACCCCGCCGAAGGCCACGGCGAGGCGGGCAGTCCCTACATCGATTACAGCTACGCCGGGTTCGTGTGGAACACCTACCAGACGAACTGCACGGCGTTGTCGGCCATCGCCTCGCCCAGCTCCACGATCGACACCTGGGCGGGCAACCAGCTTTTCAATGTCGGCAAGAACATCGTCGGCGCCACCAACTCGCTGCACTACACGGTGCTCGAGGGCGGTCTGCTCAACCCGATCTACAACGCGGTCAAGGCGGGCGCGGAGAAGGTCTACAACAACATCTACACGCAGTTGTTCGGGCTGGTCGCGCTGATTATGTCGATCATGTTGTTCCGCAACATCTGGCGCGGCGACCTCGCCGGGGTCAGCAAGCGGGCGCTCTACGCGATGGCGGGCGTGTGGCTCGCCGCCTCGTCGCTCGCGATGCTGCGTTATTTCGACCCGATCGACAAAGCGATCGTGCAGACCACCACGAACATCCAGGCCGGGTTCGTGGACGAGTCCGAGAACCGGGTGGTGCGGCACATCCTGCCGACCGACCTGCACAACGAAGTGGTCTACAAGAACTGGCTGCGCGGGGAGTTCGGGTCGCCGGACGCGCCGCAAGCAGCCCAGTACGGCCGCCCGCTGCTCGACGCCCAAGCCTTCACCTGGGAGCAACTGCGCAACGGCGACGACGGCAAGCAGAACGTCGTCGACGCCAAGAAGGCCGCCTTCAAGGACATCTCCACCAAACTCGGCCCCGCAACCGGCTACTTCACCGGCGAGGCGGGCGGCCGCACCGGCGCCGGATTCCTCGCGCTGGGCCAGAGCCTCGTCTACTCGCTCTTCCAGTTGCTGGCCAAGGCGTCCGTGCTGCTCGCGCAGGTGCTGATCCGCCTGTTCGCGCTCACCGCGCCGCTGATCGGCCTGGTCGCGCTGCTGAACCCGGAGATCCTGCGCCGCGTGCTCAAGGTCGCCGGCGGCATCGCGTTCAACCTGGTCGTGCTGTCGGTGCTGGCCGGTGTGCACGCGCTGCTGCTGCAGGCGATCTTCGCCGCGGGCGACGGGCTCAACCTGCTCACCAAGATGGTCCTCGCCGGGCTCATCACGGTGCTGCTGTTCCTCGTCGGGCGCCCGGTGCGGCGGCTGTGGCAGATGGTCGAGATGTCGGTCAGCATGGTCGGCGGCGCGGTGCCGTCGCCGGGCGGCGGGCTGTTCTCCCGGTTCCGCCGGAAGAACGAGCCGACGCCGCAGGACCAGTTCTGGCAGAACGTCCGCGACACCGACGACGTCGTGGACGGCGAGCAGCGCGGCCCGATCGGCGCGACCGTCGGCGGCGGCCGGTACCGGCCCGAGGCGGCGGTTTTCGCCAGCTCGCAGCGGCTCGACAACGGCTCCCGGGCGGCCCGTCCCGCCGCGGCCTGGTCCGGTGCTCCGTGGCCGGGCGCGGTCGGTCCCGCGCAGTCAGCCGCGGGCGCATTGCCTTCGGGCGGCGGAGGCGGTGCGCCGGCGTTCGGCCAGTATCACCCGGTCGCCGGTGCGCCCGGCGACTACGTGATGGCGGGCGCGCGGTGGCCGGTCAAGGAAAGCCGCCAGGTCGACACGTCCCCGGTCGCCGACCGGCGGTGGAGCGACGAACCGGAACCGGTGGTCGTCCCGTCGCGGATGAGCGCGCCGGATCGCGGCTACTCGGCTCCGGCGCCGGATCAGCCGGGCTTCACCGTGCCGACGCAGGGCATCCGGGCTCAGCCGCGCCGGGTGGATCCCGAGGTCGTGGCCGGGAAACCGGTGTTCGTGCTGTACCGCCCGTCGCGCGGCATCGAGGTCCGCGACACCGACCAGGTCATGGGGCGGTGACCGATGCCGATCCGCACCAACCGCGGCCGGACCGCGGTCTACCGCCGCCTGTGGGGGTTCCCGCTCCGCTCGCCCCGGCATCTCGTGGGCACGCTGGTGTTCCTCGCCGTGCTGATCACCGCGCTGGGCGTCGGCCTGCCCAAGCTCCTGGGCAAACCGGCGTCCGCGCATCCGGGAACGGCTCCGCCGAACTCGTCGGCCGGGCCGCACACCGGCGTCGCGGCCCCGGTGCCGAGCACGGAAACCCTGCCGACCCGGCTGTCGCAGCCGCTGGTCACCCCGTCGTCGGCGGCGCCGAACCCGCAGGCGCTGACCGTCGCGAAACAGTGGGCGACGGCGTGGGTGCACCATCCGGCGGGCATCTCGAACGCCGACTGGCTCAACGGGATGCGCGCGCTCACCACCGACGAGTACCTCCCGATTATGTCCACTGTGGACCCCGCGAACATCCCGGCGACCAAGGTCACCGGCGATCCGACGGTCGCGCAGTCCTACTCCAGTTCGGTCAAGGTCGTGGTCCCCACCGACGGTCCGAAACTCAGCATCACCGTGGTCAAAACCGCGGCGGGATGGCGAGTGTCGGACTATGACCAGGCGAGCTGACCGTGAAGCTGGCCATTCTCGTCTCGGTGGTGATCGCCGCCGTTTTCGCCACGGTGCTCACCACCAACGTCGTGCAGAAGGCGGTGACCGACCAGCAGCAGGCGGCGGCCGGCGGGGTCGCGCTGACCTCGTGCGACGCCGCGATCGGCCCCACCCAGCCCAGCCAGCCGGAGCAGGGCGGGGCGGACGCCGCGGAACTCGACCAGGAGTCGCGCAACACGGTTTCGCTGATCATCTCGATCGGCAAGCAGCGCAGCCTCGCGCCGCGGGCGTGGCAGGTCGCGATCCAGGCCGGGATGACCGAATCACGGCTGCACAACGTGAACTACGGCGACCGCGATTCGCTCGGCATCTTCCAGATGCGCCCGTCGATGAACTGGGGCAGCGCCGCCCAGGTCACCGACCCGAATTACGCGATCAACAAATTCTTCGACGTCCTGCTCGGCGTCCCGGACTGGGAGAACCTGCGCCCCGGCGACGCCGCGCAGCGGGTCGAGCGGTCCGGTTTCCCGGACCGGTACCACCGCTGGGAGGCCATGGCGGCCGCGCTGGTGCAGAACATGGGCCAGATCGCCGACGTGGTGGGCTGCGGGCAGGGCATGGGAGCCGCGCTGCCGCCGAGCCAGGCCGCGGCACAGGCGATCAAGTTCGCGCTCGGCGAGCAGGGCAAGCCCTACATCTGGGGCGCGACCGGCCCGGATTCCTATGACTGTTCCGGCCTGATGCTGCGCGCCTACGAGTCGGCGGGCGTGATCCTGCCGCGCGTGTCGAAGGACCAGTACAAGGCGGGCGCGATGCTGCCGGTGCGCGACGCGCAGCCCGGCGACCTGATTTTCCTCGCCACCGACCCCGCCGACCCGACGACCATCCACCACGTCGCGATGTACCTGGGAGACGGCAAGATCGTCGAGGCCCAGCAGACCGGCGTGCCGGTGCACGTGCGCCCGTTCTCGTTCGACGAGCACGAAGTCGTGCCGCAGGCGGTGCGCCCCGGCGTCTAGCATGGGTGCGGGAGGCACCGGCTCTTGACCCGCGGGTTGCCCAGTACCGCGGGTCCGGATTCACCCCGAAGTCGCGGCCTGTCCACGAGCACGTGGCCGCGCGCTGGCAGAGGATGGCACACGTGGCACGGAAATTCGGCAAGCGAGGCAAGACCGGCCAAAGCGAGCCCCAGGACCCGGCGGCGCTGTTCGGCGCACCGCAGCCGCCGCGCCAGTCCGCGCACCCCGCGTCCAGCACCCCGTTGGCGGACCTGCTGAACCAGGGAATGCCCGGCGTCGACGGCGGGTACGTCGTCCTGCCGCGTTCCCTGGCCGAGGGCATGTCGCTCCCGTGGCAACAGCAGATGGCGGCTTTGCTGGCCCAGTTCCACGCCGAACACGCCCGGTTGTCGTGGCCGGTGTACCGGGTGGTCCCGTCCCGCTACGAGCGCCTGGTGGATCTCGACGAGGAGCAGCTCGCGGAAGCGGGTTACCTGGTGGAGATGGACGCCGAGGGGGAGATGGTCTACCGGGAACGGAGCGGCCGGAAGGTCCAGGACCCCGATCGGACCACGGTACTGGTGTCCTGCTTGGACCCGATCCCGCGCCCGGCTGCCGCTGGCCCGGTGCCTTCAGGCGAGGCGCCCCCGGTAGGCCCGCTGGCCGCGGCGGTACCGATGAACATCGGACCGGCCCCGGTTTGGCGATCTTCGGCGCCTCAGGGGCCGGTGGGGGATGAATTGCCGCTGACGAAATCCGCTCCGGCAGGGGCTGTACGCCCTTCAGACGCTCATGGGGGTTCGGCCCCGGTTCCTGCCGCGGCGGAACAGGCGGTTTCGCCCGCTGAGCAGGCCTCGGAAGCCGCTGGTCCGGAGGCGATTGCTGCGGACGAGCCACCCCAGCCCAGCCCGGCTGTCGAGGCTGCCGCTTCGCCTGCTGCTCCGCCTGCCGCTCCGCCGGTGCCGCCGCCCGACACCAGCGTCCCGTCCTCGGTGCCGCCACCCGCGCAACCTGCGGTCAATCCGCAGTTGCAGGCGAGGCAAGCGTGGCAGCCGAAGCCGTACGTGCACGAGCCGCGTCAGCCTGCCCGCCCGGCAGAACCGTTGCCGCAACAGGGGAATCCGGTGGTTCCGCCACACGGTCGGCATGAGGCCGCGCCCGGGTGGCATGGACAGAACCCGGCGGTACAGCAAAGTGAGGTTCCGCAGCCGGGGGCGCAGCAGTATGGCCCGGGTTCGCCTCCCGCACCCGTGACCCCGCCGATGCCTGCGCCGCAACCCCCGGCCCAGCCAGCTGCGCAACAGCCGGTTACTCCGCCCGCGTCCGGTGGGTCGCAACCGGCTCCGCAGCAGCCGCCTACGGCCACACCTAACACGGAGTCGGTGAACCCGCCTGCGGCTAGTGCTGCGCAACCGGTTCCGCCTCCGATGCAGCCTGCTCCTCCCGCGCCCAGTGCGGAGTCGGCGAATCCGCCTGCGCCTGGTGCGTCGCAACCGGCACCGTCCGCGAGCGATCCGGTTCCTGCCGCACCCGGCGCTGAGTCGGCGACCCCGCCCGCGTCTACTGCACCGCAGCAGCCGCCGACGGCTCCTGCCGCACCCGGCTCCGAGTCGGCGAACGCGCCCGCTCCGGCTGCGCCGCAATCGGTGCCGCAGCAGCCGTCGACAGCTCCTGTCTCGCCCAGCGCGGAGGCAGCGACTCCGCCCGCGCCTGGTGCCTCGCAACCGACTCCGCCTGCGAGCGCTCCGGCTCCTGCGCCACCGAGCGCTGAGTCGGCGACCCCGCCCGCGCCTACCGCACCGCAGCAGCCGACGGCTCCTGCCACACCCGGCTCCGAATCGGCAAGCTCGCCCGCTCCTGCTGCGGCGCAACCGGTGCCGCAGCAACCGCCGACGGCTCCTGCCGCGCCCGGCGCTGAGTCGGCGAACTCGCCCGCGTCTGCTGCACCGCCACCGGTGCAGCACCAGCCTGCTCCTCCCGTGCCCAGCGCGGAGTCAGCGACCCCGCCCGCGCCTGCTGCACCGCAACAGCCCCCGGCTGCTCCTCCCGCACCCGCGGAGTCGGCAAAACCGCCCGCCCCTTCCGCACCGCAACCACCTGCGAACCCGCCTGCCCAGCCGCCGCAAGCACCTCCCGCCTCGGGTGCTCCGTTCCAGCTTCCGCAGCCCAGCGGTCGCCGTCGGGCGGTTGAGACCGGGCCGGACGGGCGGCCCTTGCCCGTCTTCCCCGGGCAGGAGACCGGCACCTCCACGCCGCCGCCGGTGCGGCCGTATCGGGATGAGTTGCCGGTGTTTCCGGGCAAGGAATCGGCTGTACCGCCGGTTCCGGATTACGGTGCTTCCTCCCCGGCGGACGACGCGGCGACCCCGCCCCGCGGCATTCCGGTCGGGGATCCTCGCGGGTGGTTCGACGAGCATCCCGACCACGAGGACGACGGTCCGGCCGACTTCGGGCCCACCGGGCAGCCCACGGAGGTTCCGTTCCGCTGGCGCAAGTGAGCAGGCAGGTGTCAGGCTGAACCCATGTCTGACGACCCGAACCCGGACCAGGGCTGGTACTACAACACCCGCACCCACGAAGTCGAGCACCTGGAACGCAGCCGCGGAGTCGACCTCCTCGGCCCCTACCCGGACGAGGCCACGGCCCGCCGCGCGCTCGACATCACCCGCGAACGCACCCGGCAAGCCGACGCGGCGGACCGTTCTTGGGATGGCGACTGACTGGGCTGGTCAGGCGGGGTAAAGCGGTTTGGTGCGCGGCTGCCGCCATAGGGGCTGCAGGCAGTCGGAGTCCGCGGGTGTGGAAGCGGCTAATGCACCCGGCAAGCCGACGCCGACCGTGCCTGGGTGGCGGCTGACCGGGCGGTCAGTTGGGGTAGAGCGCTTGTCCCCACAGTTGCAGCAGGCAGCCGGAGGCCGCAGTGCGGATGCGGCTAACGCACCCGGCAAGCCGACGCCGCCGACCGTGACTGACTGGGCGGTCAGGCGGGGTAGAGCGGTTTAGTACGCGGCTGCCCCCACAACTGCAGCAGGCAGCCGGAATCCGAGGTGTGGAAGCGGAGCCGGTAGTCGCCGTGTCCGGCGGGCAGCGGTGGCAGCTCCCGTTCCTGTCCGGCCAGTTCGCGCAGGACGACGTGGCCGGAATGAAAGCGGCAGCTCAGCTCCGCGATCCGGGCATAGGACCGGTCGGGGCCCGGATCCGCGGGGCAGAGCACCACGGTCAACGGGAGTTCGCCGTCGTGGATCGGGGGCCAGAACAGCGCCGCGCCGGGGACCGCGTCGATCAGGTTCGCGGATTCGGCGGACGGGGGTACCGGCAGGATGTCGCCGAGCGAACGGCCTCGGTCTAGCAGCATGAACTGCCCTGCCCGGACGCGCAGGAGAAAATCGAGGCGCGTGGTCGCGGGCCGGTACGGGGCGAAGTCCTCGGGGATGCCGTCGGGGAAACCGTTCGAGGCAAGGAATTCGGCGAATTCGGCGTCGGTCACCTGCCGGGTGCGCTCGGCGAGGCCGGGGACGTCTCCTGGCTCCGGTCGTTCGTATCTGCGGACGACCGCGATCTGGCCGGGGCCTTCGGGCAAGGGGCCTTGCCATTGGCTTACCGACACGGTCCCGCAGGTTCGGCAGGCGTCCCGCCTGATGCAGATGGTCCGGCCGGACGCGTCGGTCTGGGTTTCGGTCGCTTCCAGGGCGAAGTCGGGGAAGTCGTGCGGGCTGCCGCAGGATCGCAGGATGTGTTCCATCGCGACGTCTTCCCTGGTCGGGACGGGGCTCATCGGTCACCTCGCGGTCGGGACAGCAGGGCGCGGCCGCGCTCGGGGGTGAGCGTTGAGGCCAGCGCCGGGTCGGCGAGCAGCGCGACCGGGGCGATGTGGTCGGCGTTTCGCGGCCGCCAGTGCGCCATCGCCGTCTGCACGGCCCGCCACAACGCGTCCGCATCGCCTGTGTGGTCGTCCAGGGCCTTCCTGACCAGCTGATCGAACGCTGGCTCGCCGAAGTTCGGGCCGTCCCGCCGAAGCCGGGCTTGGCCTTCGCCGATGGCGAGCTGGATTTCCGGGCGTTCGCCGATCATCGCCGTCTGCAGTACCGAGTGGCGGTGGTTCGTCGCGGTCCGAGCGTGCTCGGCGAACAGCCACGGCAGGAATTCCTCGGTGAACAGCGGATCGGCGAAAAAGCCTTCTGGCGCCTGATGCAGCAGCCTGCTGAACGACTGGCTGGCCTGGTACTCCCGGCCGAGCAGCAGGTCTAACTGGACGAGCAGGATCGTGGCCCGGTCGCGGCCGAATTCCTCGGCCTGAGCGAGAACCGCCGAGGCAGCGTCGGCATCGCCGGCGAGCGCGTCGAGCCTGGCCTGTTCGACCTTGGCGTCCCACGAGTCGCGAGTTTCGCCTTCCGGACGGCGCATCTGGTGGAACTCGGCGTACAGGCTCTCCATCAACGCGGTGAACGACGCGAACCGGGTGGGCGGTTCAGCCATCCAGGAGAACAAGCTGTACGCCGCCCACTCGCCGGACTCGTCGACGTCGCCCGGGTCGAGGAACAGGATCCCGGCGTCGGCCTCGAGCGAGATCAGCAGTCCCCGGCTGAACTTGTTGCTCTCGGCCGGTTCCTCCTCGGAGAGTTCTTCCCAGCCCTCCCAGTACGGCTCGATGTCCCGCAGCCAGCCGAGAGTGGCGGTGTCCCGCATGCGCCAGACGAACGATCCGGCGTCGCGCCAGCCGTCTGTCGTCAGCAGGAAATCCCGGTAGGACGGCGGCAGCGGCAGACCCAATCGTGCCTCTGCCGCCGCGACCGCCTCCTCGCTCGCCGGGGCGAAGCCGAGCCATCGATCGCGCAGCACCTGCGGGTCGAGCTCGGCGGGCTCGGAGCTCTGGATCCACTCCGCGCTCCACCGGGACAGCCAGGGTTTCCAGTCCATGCGCGGCATTATGGCGGCGCGGCTCCGGTCCCGGTGGCGGATTCGGCGAGGTGTGCGGTTATCCCATCACCAAGGCCGGATCCAGTACGAATTCCGGATCCACCTGCTCCGTCAGATCCGTTCCCGCGCGTCCGTTCCCCCAGGCCCGCGCGTTCCGCAGGTGGAACTCCACGCCCTGGCGCTGGTACCGCGCCCAGTCGCGCGGTGTCGTGTCCACCAGGTCCTGCATCGCGGCCAGCGTCGCCAGGTTGCGCGGTTCCAGTTCGCCGATCGGCCGGGTCGTGCCGCGTTCGGCGGCCCGGACGTGGCCGGACGTCGTCATCCAGCCTAGCAACGCCGAACCCAGCTGCTCGGTCAGGAAGTCCACGTCGTCGCCGTCGGTGACCTTGTTCCCGATCGCGACCAGGTGAACCCCGAAGTCCCGCGCGTGATCCGCGTACTGACGGTAAACGCCGACGCTGCGCAGGGTCGGTTCGCACACCAGGAACGTCACGTCGAAGCGCGTGAACAGACCCGAGGCGAACGCGTCGGCCCCGGCGGTCATGTCCATCACGACGTACTCGTCCGTGCCGTCGACCAGGTGGTTCAGCAGCAGTTCGGCCGCGCCGACCTTCGAGTGGTAGCAGGCCACGCCGAGGTCGTCCTCGTCGAACTGGCCGGTGACGCCCAGCCGGACGCCGCCGAGCGGGCGGAAGCAGGCGTCGAAGATCGGGTTGTCCTCGAACGGCCGCACGAGTCGCGAGCCGCGGCCGGGCGGGGTGGTTTTGATCATCGCGTCGGCCGACGGGATCCGCGGGTTGTCGCCGCGCAGGTACTCCTTGATCAGCGGCATGTTGTCGCCGAGCGTCGGCCACGCCAGCGCCTGTTCCTCGGTCGCGCCGAGGGCCACCGCCAGGTGCTGGTTGATGTCGGCGTCGATCGCCAGCACCGGTTTGCCCGCAGCGGCCACATAAGAGACGAACAGCGACGAGAGCGTGGTTTTCCCGCTGCCGCCCTTGCCGACGAACGCGATCTTCACCGATCCGGCCCCTTCTGAAAATGAAGACGATTATCAATGCCAGGCAGGCTACACCCGACCGGCCCGCGCCCGAACGGGCGATCACCGGCGGTTCGGCGGGATAGTGTTGGACCGTGCCGCCACTCGTGCTGAGGACACCAGCGTCGGGAGGGGACTTCGGTCGTCTCCGGACGGAGTTCGCGCTGCCGGAGTCGTTCGGGCCCGCGGTGCTCGCGGAGGCCGAAACGGCGGTGCTCGATCCGCTCGCGTCGGCGGGCGGCCGCGAGGACGCCACCGACCTGCCGTTCGTCACGATCGATCCGCCCGGGTCCAAGGACCTCGACCAGGCGATGGTGATCGAGCGGCGCGGCAGCGGCTTCCGGGTGCAGTACGCGATCGCGGACCTGGCGGCGTTCGTCCCGCCGGGCGGGGCGCTCGATCACGAGGCGCGGCGGCGCGGGCAGACGCTGTATCTCCCGGACGGCAACGTCCCGCTGCACCCGCCGGTGCTGTCCGAGGGCGCGGCCAGCCTGCTGCCGGGCGAGGTGCGGCCGGCGGTGCTGTGGACGATCGACGTCGACGAGGCCGGCGAAATCGTCGCCACCCGGGTCCGGCGGGCGCTGGTGCGGTCGACCGAGCAACTGGACTACGAAGGCGTGCAAGCCTCGCTGGACGCGGGACGGCCGCATCCCTCGGTGGCGGCGCTGCCGGAGCTCGGCCGGTTGCGGCGGAGCCTCGCGGTGCGGCGCGGGGCGGTCGAGTTGCAGTTGCCGGAGCAGGAAATCAGCGGCGACGTCGACGGCGGCTGGATTCTCGCGCGCCGCCCGCGGACGGTCGTCGACGCGTGGAATGCCGAAATCTCTTTGCTGACCGGGATGGCCGCGGCGCGGATCATGATCGACGCCGGGATCGGGGTGCTGCGGACGCTGCCGTCCCCGGAGCCGGACGCGGTGGAATGGCTGCGCCGGTCGGCGACGGCGGTCGGGCTGGCTTGGCCGGTCGAGCTGACGGTGTCCGAGTTCCTGTCCACATTGGACCCTGGGCAGCCCGCGTCGATGGCCTTGTACGCGGACACCACGCGGCTGTTGCGCGGCGCGGGGTACACGGCCTTCGCCGGGGAATTGCCCGCGGTTACGACGCACGCGGGGATCGGCGGGGCATACGCGCACGTCACGGCACCGATTCGACGGCTGGTCGACCGCTTCGGCACCGAGGTGTGCTTGGCGGTGACGGCCGGTCGCGAGGTGCCTGACTGGGTGCGTGAGGCGTTGTCCGAGGTGCCGGCGTACATGTCCGCTTCGGACAGTCTGGCTGCACGGGTCGAGCGCGCGTGCATAGATCAGGTCGAAGCGTGGGTACTCGCAGAGCATGTCGGTCACGAGTTCATGGCGGTGGTGCTGCGCGCGGACGAGACGCGCGCGGAGATCCTGGTCGAGAACCCGCCGGTGATGGCGAAGTGCTCCGGCGAGAAGTTCCCGGAGGGCGAGCGGATCGCGGTGCGGCTGACCGAAGTGGACGTCGAGCAGCGGAAGGTGTCGTTCGAACGGGTATGAGGAACGCGGAACTGGTCGATGATCTGGGCGAGCCGGTGCCGATCGAGGGCTCGCCGCGGCGCGTGGTGTCGCTGGTGCCGTCGCTGACCGAGGCGGTCGAGGTGAGTGCGCCGGGGCGGCTGGTCGGGGCGACGGACTACTGCACGCATCCGGCGGATCTGGACGTGGAACGGGTCGGCGGGTCGAAGTACCCGAAGCTCGACCGGGTGCTGGCGCTCGAACCGGATCTGGTGCTGGCGAACTCCGAGGAGAACCGGCCGGAGGACGTGGAAACCCTGCGTGCCAACGGGATCCCGGTGTTCGTCATGGCCGCGGCGGAGTCCGTGCCCGCCGCGCTGGGATCGCTGCGGCGGATTTTCGGCCAGGTGTACGGCATCGACGAACCGGAATGGCTCGACACCGCGGACGAGCTGTGGCGCGAAGTGGCACCGCTGCGCCACCGCGCGGTGATCCCGGTGTGGCGCAAGCCGTGGATCGTGCTGGGCCGCGACACCTTCGCCGGAGACGTGCTGCGCCGGGTCGGGGTCGAGAATGTCTACTCAGGACACTCCGAGCGCTATCCCCGGCCCGCGCTGGAAGAACTCCAGAAGACCGGGGCCGACCTGGTCGTACTGCCCGACGAGCCGTACGAGTTCACCCAGGACGACGGCCCCGGCTTCTTCCCGGAGATGCGCCCGGTACTGATCTCCGGGCGCTACCTCACGTGGTACGGACCGTCTCTCGTGGACGCCTACGCGGCGCTCAGAGAGTCAGTCCGGTAAGGACAGTCACGCGCTCCTCGGTGAAGTCCGCCATCGCCGCCGCCGGGCCTTCCCGGCCGACACCGGAGTCCTTCACGCCGCCGTAAGGCATCTGGTCGGCTCGGAAGCTCGGCACGTCGCCGACCAGCACGCCGCCGACCTTGAGCCGCGCCGACACGTCGAACGCGGTCGGCAGGTCGCGGGTGAACACGCCGGTCTGCAAACCGAAGCGGGACGCGTTGATCCGCTCGACGCCGTCGTCCACAGAGGACACCCGGACCAGCGAGACCACCGGGCCGAACACCTCGTCCGCCATCACCGAAACGTCCTCGGGGACCTCGGAGAGCACGGTCGGCTCCACCGTCGCACCCGAACGGCCGCCGCCGGCCAGCAGCTTGGCACCGGCGACAACCGCGTCGGTGACCCAGGTTTCGACCCGCGACGCGGCGGCTTCGTTGACCAGCGGGCCTACGTCGACGCCATCCTCGCGCGGGTTTCCGGTGCGCAGCGCGGCGACCTGCTCCAGCACCTTCTTCTGCAACTCGTCGTAAACGTCGGTGTGCGCGTACACGCGCTGCACCGAAATGCACGACTGTCCCGCCTGGTACATGGCGAACGTCGCGATCCGCTGCGCGGCGAAGTCCAGGTCAGTCCAATCCGGACAGACGAGCACCGCGCCGTTGCCGCCGAGTTCCAGCGCGACGTGCTTGCGCGGCACGCTGTCGCGGATCGCCCAGCCGACCGGCACCGAACCAGTGAACGACACGACCGGCAGCCGCGGGTCCTTGACCAGTTCGGCGGTCGCCTCGTTGCCCAGCGGCAGGATCGACCAGCTGCCCGCCGGAAGAGCGGTCTCGGCAAGGATTTCGCCGAGCAGCAGGGCGGTCAGCGGCGTCGCCGGGGCCGGCTTGAGCACGATCGGCGCGCCGACCGCGATCGCCGGGGCGACCTTGTGCGCCACCAGGTTCAGCGGGAAGTTGAACGGCGTGATGCCCAGCACCGGACCGCGCGGCACGCGCCGGACGAGCGCGAGCCGTCCGGTGCCGCCCGGGTCGGTGTCGAGGCGCTGCAGGTCGCCGGAGAACCGGCGGGCCTCCTCGGACGCCCAGCGGAACGTCGACACCGCACGGCCGACCTCGCCGCGCGACCACTTCAGCGGCTTGCCCGATTCGGCGGTGATCAGCTGCGCGATCTCCTCCGTCCGCTCGGAAAGCCGCCGCGAGATGTGGTCGAGCGCGCCCGCGCGGACGTGCGCGGGCAGCGTCGCGTACTCGTCGGCGACGTCCGCCGCGGCCTGCACCGCGGTCTCCACTTCGGACGGTCCGGGCAGGTAGTGCGAACCGGCTTCGGAGCCGTCGAACGAATGCCGGACGACGGTCGTTTCGCTGCTGGTTACCGGCTTTCCGGCCACCCAGAACGGGAAAGTCACTTGCGGGCCTCCGTGGCGATCGCGTACTCGAGAACGGCGAGGCCTTCGTCGAGCAACTCGTTGGACAGGGACAGCGGGGGAAGCAGCCGGACGACGTTGCCGTACGTGCCGCAGGTCAGTACCACGACGCCTTGGGCGTGGCAGGCGGCGGCGATGCGCTTGGTGAGGTCGGCGTCGGGCTCGTTCGTGCCCGGCTTGACGAACTCGGCCGCCAGCATCGCGCCGCGTCCGCGGACGTCGCCGATCACGCCGGTTTCCTCGGCCAGCGCCCGAAGCCGCGGCAGCACCAGTTCCTCGATGCGCTTCGCGGAACCCGTCAGGCCTTCGCCCCGCATGGTCTCGATCGCGCCCAGCGCCGCGGCGCACGCGATCGGGTTGCCGCCGTAGGTGCCGCCGAGCCCGCCCGGGCCGACCGCGTCGAGCAGGTCCGCGCGCCCGGTCACCGCGGCGAGCGGCAGGCCGCCCGCGATGCCCTTGGCCGTGCAGACCAGGTCCGGGACGACGTCCTCGTGCTCCGAGGCGAACCAGTTGCCGGTGCGGCAGAAACCGGTCTGCACCTCGTCGGCGACGAACACGACGCCGTTTGCCTTGCACCACGACGAAATCGCGGGCAGGAAACCGGGTGCCGGCTCGATGAACCCGCCCTCGCCCTGGATCGGTTCGAGCACGACGGCCGCGACCTGGTCGCCGCCGATCTGCTTCTCGATCCGGTCGATCGCCTGCCGCGCGGCCTCCGGGCCGGCGAGCCCGTCGCGGTACGGGTACGAGCCCGGCACGCGGTACACCTCGGGCGCGAACGGCCCGAAACCGTGCTTGTAGGGCACCGATTTCGCGGTCATGCCCATGGTCAGGTTGGTGCGGCCGTGGTAGGCGTGGTCGAACACGACGACGGCCTGGCGACCGGTGGCGGTGCGGGCGATCTTCACCGCGTTCTCGACCGCTTCCGCGCCGGAGTTGAACAGCACCGACTTCTTCGCGTGGTCGCCAGGCGTCAGCTCGGCCAGCGCCTCGCACACCTCCACGTAACCCTCGTACGGGGTCACCATGAAACAGGTGTGGGTGAACAGCGCCGCCTGCTCGCGCACCCGGTCGACCACCTCGGGCGCGGAATGCCCGACGCTCGTCACCGCGATCCCGGAACCGAAGTCGATCAGCACGTTGCCGTCGGCGTCGGTGAGCAGGCCGCCGCTGGCGGAGGTGATGTAGGCGGGCAGCGTCGACGCGACCCCGGCGGCGACCGCGTTCGCGCGGCGCTCCTGCAGCGCGCGGGAGACGGGCCCGGGGATCTCGGTCTGCAGCCTGCGCTGCCGGGGTGCCGGAGCCTGCGGCTCGGCGGCGGTGCTGGTGGTCACGGCGCTCCTACGTCGCGGTCGTGCGTGCCGGGGAGGACCGGCATTCACGAGCTTCGGGTGGGTCGCCCTCAGGATGGGGCCTGCGCCGTCCGCCGTCAGCTGGCCGTTCTGTCCAACTTGACGTCTACAATTGGCCGTTATGGCACTCACCCTGCGGGCATTGGCCGCCGAACCCGCGCTCGGCCTGCGCGTGGTCGCGGGTGAGGCGGGGCTGGACCGCCCGATCGGCTGGGTGCACCCCACCGAACTGACCGACCCGCAGGTCTTCCTCGAAGGCGGCGAACTGCTGCTCACGACCGGTCTGACGCTCTACAGCGCGACGTACGCGCCCTACATCCGGCGGCTGGTCGACGCGGACGTCGCCGGGCTCGGCTTCGGCGTCGGGCTGAGTCACGCGAAGGTGCCGGACGCGTTGGTGGCGGTCGCCGACGAAGTCGGGTTGCCGGTGCTGGAGGTGCCGCGGAAGACACCGTTCATCGCGATCACGCGCGCGGTCTCCCGATCGGTTGCGGCTGACGAATACGCCGCGACAGTGCGGATCGGCCGCGCCCAGCAGGAACTGACCCGTACCGCGGTCGGGCGCAGCGGTGCCGGGGGAGTGGTGCGTCGGCTCGCGCGGCTCATCGACGGCTGGGTCGTGCTGTACGACTCCGCCGGACGCGTGCGCGAGGCGTCGTCGGCCAAAGCGCGCGGCGTCGAACTGGACGTCACCAGTCTTCGCGCGGGCACGCGCGTGGTGTCTCATGGCGACGACGAGGTCGTCATCCAGACTCTGCATACACGGGGTGCGCTGGCGGTCGGTACTGCGGAACCGTTGGACAGCACCGGACAGCACATCGTCAACACAGCTGTCTCGCTGCTTTCCCTTGCCTTGGAACAGGATCGCGCACAGCGGCTTTCACTGTCCCAGCTGCACACGGGTGTGCTGGAGCTGCTCGCCGCCGGACACGACGAGCTCGCCCGCGAGGTCGTACCGGATCTCCCGGCAGAGCCGTGGACGGTGCTGGCGGTAAAGGGGAGCAAGGCAGCCCGGAACACGCTTTACGAACGGCTGGAAACCCTTGCCGGGCAGGTGTTCGCCGCGCATCGCGGAGACAAGCTGATCGTGCTGGCGGAGAACGACGAGGTGACCGCGATCGTCGGGGAGACCGGAGATTTCCACAGTGGACTGTCCACAGGAGATTTCCCAACCGCGTTGAGGCAGGCGGAAGAAGCGGCCGAGGCAGCGCGTACCCAGCGCGTGCCGCTGCTGCGCTACGCCGACCACGCCGGGGCCGGATTGCTCGGCTTGATCGATCAGCAAGCCGCGCAAGCGTTTTCCGACCAGCTGCTCGCACCGGTACGGGAGTTCGACCGGACCGGCCGCGGCGACCTGGAACTGTCGCTGCGCTGCTGGCTCGAGCACCACGGCCACTGGGACCTCGCCGCGACGAAGCTCGGCGTGCACCGGCACACCTTGCGCAACCGGGTCACCAAAGCCGCCGAGTTGCTGGGCCGGGACCTCGACGCGCCGGGCGTCCGCGCGGAACTGTGGTTCGCGCTGCAGATCAGGTCGTGACCAGCAGCGTGATCGGGGAATCCCCGCACCGCCGCAACGTCATCCCGCCCGGCGCGGTATACGGTTCCGCGCCGGATGCCCACCAGGCAGGCACGTCGATCTCGCGCACCAGCGACCCGGTCGCCTTCCGCACGCTGTTCGACACGATCACCCGGCCCTGCGCGTTGAGCAACGCGGCGGTCCGGCCGAGCGCGCGCAGCCGGCGACTCACCGTGCGCTCGAACTCGCGCACATACACGTCCGCACCAACGACTCCGGCGAATTCCTCACCGCGTGTAACGGGAATGGTGAAGGTGAGCGTGTACTCGTCGGTGCAGAGATAGTCCACGTACGGCCCATTGACATGCCGCCGCCCGCTGTCGCGCGGGACGGTGAACCAGGATTGCCGCGTGTAGTCGAGAAAATTGGGGCTCTCCGGATCGAGGCTGATGAACAGCTGTTCCGGAGCCCCGTCGTCGGCGCGGCAGGAGGTCCACCATTCGAAGCCGAGTTCTTGATCGGCAAGGACATTCGGCGCGCTCACGAAGCCCGCGCCGACCACGAGGCCGCCGAGCGCCTCGATGACCTGCGGCCGAATCGTGTGCAGCGCATCGGCGGACAGCTCGCCGGATTCGGCGAGCAGCGTCTCGGCGGCGGCCAGAACCGGTTTCAGGCGCGCGAAAATCTCCTCGACGAGGGAGGAAACCTGGGTCACTACCTCTTCGCCGGTCAGCGTGCGGGTGTCGGGCACGATGCTCACCTCGTGATGCGGGTCATCGGAGCTTACGGCGTTTCGAGGGTCAGGTGCAGATCTGCGAGCCGATCAAGCGCGCCGAGAAGGTGCTCTTCGGTCAAGGCGCGCGCCCGATCGCCGTCGGCCGAGGCGATCGCCGAGACGATCGCCTGGTGCTCAGCGTAAGACCCGCGGCAGGTTTCCTTGTCGCCGAGGGGCGCCCAGAGCAATACGCCGTGTTCGCTCTGCAGCTGAACTTCCTGGTTGGTGAGCCGAGGGGACTGTGCGGCGGCGGCGACTTCGAGGTGGAAGTGCCGTTCCGCGCGGGTCGCGTCGGGGCCGCTCGCGCCGAGGAGGTCTTCCGCGGTGAGCCGCAGCCGTTCGAGATCTTCGGGAGTGCTGCGTTCCGCGGCGAGTTTCGCCGCCGAGCCCGCGACGGCGAGGTAGTGGTCGCCGAAGTCGCGAAGTTCAGCCATTGAGACCAATCGCAGGCGTTCGGCCCACGAACTCTGCGCGGGCCAGTCCGGGGTGCGCACGAAGCTGCCGCCGCCGCGTCCGCGCCGCGTTTCGACGAGACCCTGCTGCCGCAGCACCGCGAGCGCCTCGCGGACGGTGACCGTGGAGACCCGGAACTGCGCGGCGAGTTCGGCCTCGCTCGGCAACTGCTCGGCGTCGTCGAGGAGACCGAGGGTGATGGCGTCGAAGAGCCGCGCGGCGACCGCTTCCGCGCGCCCCACCTGTTCCAGCGGGGCGAACATCGCCAGTCGTGCGCTGTTCGACATCTCCTTGCGCATCGTTGGTCCACCCGTCTCGGCATCCGTTGGAGCCAATCCTGCCCCAGGGCCTTGTCATTTGAAATATGGAGTTATATGTTTCATCCTGCCACGGAGAGTCAGGAGGCGCACGCGTGCAGGAGTTGAAGCACTACATCGGCGGGACCTACGTCGACTCGCTGTCCGGAAAGGTCGCGGAAATCGTCGACCCGGTTACCGGCCGTGCGTACTGCACCGCGCCGGTGGCCGGCGCCGAGGACGTGGACCGCGCGCTGAAGGTCGCTGCGGAAGCGTTCGAAAGCTGGCGCGAGACCACCCCGGCGCAGCGGCAGCTCGCACTGCTGAAGATCGCTGACGCGCTCGAGGCGCGCGGCGAGGAGATCATCCGGGTCGAAGCGCAGGACACCGGCAAGCCGTTCGCGCTGACCATGGAGGAGGAGCTGCCCGCGGTCATCGACCAGGTGCGCTTCTTCGCCGGCGCCGCGCGCGTGCTCGAAGGCCGTTCGGCCGGCGAGTACATGGAGGGTCACACGTCGTTCATCCGCCGCGAGCCGGTCGGCGTCTGCGCACAGGTGACGCCTTGGAACTACCCGCTGATGATGGCGATCTGGAAGATCGCGCCCGCGCTCGCCGCGGGCAACACCATCGTGCTCAAGCCGTCCGACACCACCCCCGCCTCGACGCTGCTGCTCGCCGAGATCTGCGGCGAGCACCTGCCCGCGGGCGTGTTCAACGTGATTTGCGGCGACCGTGACACCGGACGGGCGTTGGTGGAGCACGACATTCCGGCGATGGTGTCGATCACCGGCTCGGTGCGAGCGGGCATCGAGGTCGCCGGTTCCGCGGCGCACGACGTCAAGCGCGTGCACCTCGAGCTGGGCGGCAAGGCCCCGGTGATCGTGTTCCCGGACGCCGACCTCGAAGCGGCCGCCGAAGCCATTGCCGCGGCCGGGTATTTCAACGCGGGCCAGGACTGCACGGCGGCGACTCGCGTGCTGGTGCACGACGACGTGCACGACACGTTCGTCAACGCGCTCGCCCGCCAGGCCGAGGCGAACAAGACCGGCACGGGCGACGACGTCGCCTTCGGCCCGCTCAACAACGAGGCGCAGCTGGAAAAGGTCTCCGGCTTCATCGACCGGCTCCCGGAGCACGCGACTGTCCACTGTGGAGGACGGCGGTCCGGCGACGAGGGCTACTTCTACGAGGCCACCGTGGTTTCCGGGCTCCGCCAAGACGACGAGATCATCCAGAACGAGGTCTTCGGCCCGGTCATCACGGTCCAGCGGTTCACTGAGGACGACGAAGCGCTCAAGCACGCCAACGGGGTTCCCTACGGCCTCGCCTCCTCGGTGTGGACCAAGGACCACCAGCGAGCCATGAAGTTCTCGGCGAAACTCGACTTCGGTTGCGTGTGGATCAACACGCACATTCCGCTCGTGGCCGAGATGCCGCACGGCGGGTTCAAGCGGTCCGGCTACGGCAAGGACCTCTCGCTGTACGGCCTCGAGGACTACACCCGCGTCAAGCACGTGATGAGTGCGCTGTAGCCGTCGTGACCAGATCCATCGGAAGGCCTGTCATGCCCCATCAAGCCCCCGCCGAGACCCGGCCGCCGGGAAGGCGTCCGCAGACCGGACAGCCGGCGATCCGGCTCACCGGACTGGAAAAGCACTTCGACAAGGTGCGCGCCGTGGACGGGGTCGACCTCGACATCCCGCCCGGCGAGTTCTTCTCGATGCTCGGCCCGTCCGGTTCCGGCAAGACCACCGTGCTGCGGATGATCGCCGGGTTCGAACTGCCCACCGCGGGCACGATCGAACTCGAAGGCAAGGACGTCAGCCAATTGGCTCCGTTCGACCGCGACGTGAACACGGTTTTCCAGGACTACGCGCTCTTCCCGCACATGACGGTGCAGCAGAACGTGGAGTACGGCCTGAAAGTCAAGCGGGTCGCGAAAGCCGAACGCCGCGACCGGGCGAAGGAAGCCCTGCGCACGGTGCGGCTGGAGGACTACGGCGACCGCAAACCGTCGCAGATGTCCGGTGGACAGCGGCAGCGCGTAGCACTTGCGCGCGCTCTAGTGAATCGCCCGAAAGTGTTGCTTTTGGACGAACCCCTTGGCGCACTTGACCTCAAGCTGCGCCAGACCATGCAGGTCGAGCTCAAGCAGATCCAGCGCGAGGTCGGCATCACCTTCGTCTTCGTCACCCACGATCAGGACGAGGCGCTCACGATGAGCGACCGGATCGCCGTGTTCAACGCGGGCCGCATCGAACAGGTCGGTACTCCGGTCGAGGTGTACGAACGCCCGGCAACCGCTTTCGTGGCAGGGTTTGTGGGCACGTCGAACCTGCTCAGCGGGCGCAGCGCGGAGGCGGTGATCGGCAGGCCGGGCGTGTACAGCATCCGGCCGGAGAAGATCCGCATCGACGGCGATCTCGCGTCTCCGGCGGGCCCCGGCGAGACCTCCGCGACCGGTTCGGTGACGGATGTCGTTTATGCCGGGTCGACAGTGCGCTACGCTGTCGCGCTCGATGCCGGGGGCCAATTGTCCGTTGTCCGCCAGAACACCAGCGAGCCGACCGAGTTCGCAGACGGTCGCGTTCGCCTGCGCTGGCGCCGCGAACACAGTTTCCGGGTCCCCGAAGCCGGCTAGTTCCTCACGGGAAGGTTTCTCTCGCTATGAAGAACAGGAAGACGCTGCTCGCAGGGCTGTGCGGCGTGAGCCTCCTGCTCGCTGCCTGCGGCACCTCGGGCTCCGACTCCAAAGCGGGGTCGGCGCCGGGCGCACAGGGCTTCACGCCGCCGAAGCTGAACGCGCTGACGCAACTCGGCCAGCCGGAAGGCCAGCTGAACGTGCTGGCGTGGCCCGGTTACGCGGAAAACGGCTCGAACGACCCGAAGGTCAACTGGGTCACGCCGTTCGAGCAGCAGACCGGATGCAAGGTCAACGTCAAGCCGTTCGGCACCTCCGACGAGGCCGTGACGCTGATGAAGACCGGGCAGTACGACGTGGTTTCCGCGTCCGGCGACGCCTCGCTGCGGCTGGTCGCCTCGGGCGACGTCGAGCCGGTCAACACCGCGCTCGTGCCGAACTACAACGACATCTACCCGTTCCTCAAGAACAAGCCGTGGAACAGCGTCAACAACGTCGCCTACGGCATCCCGCACGGCTGGGGCGCGAACGTCCTGGCCTACCGCACCGACAAGGTGCAGCCGGAGCCGAAGTCGTGGTCGCCGATGTTCGACGAGAAGTCGCAGTTCAAGGGCAAGGTCATCGCCTACGACTCGCCGATCTACATCGCCGACGCCGCGCTGTACCTGATGGCGCACCAGCCCGACCTCGGCATCAAGAACCCGTACGCCCTGGACGACAAGCAGTTCAAGGCCGCCACGGACCTGCTCAAGAAGCAGCGCCCGCTGGTCGAGGAGTACTGGTCGGACTACCTCAAGGAAACGCAGTCGCTCAAGAGCGGCGACGGCGTGATCGGCACGGCCTGGCAGGTGACGGTGAACCTCGCGAAGAGCGAGGGCGCGCCGATCGCGGCCACGGTGCCGAGCGAGGGTGCGACCGGCTGGTCGGACACCTGGATGGTGTCCGCGAAGTCGCAGCACAAGACGTGTGCGTACAAGTGGATGGACTACATCACGAGCCCGAAGGTGAACGCCCAGGTCGCCGAGTACTTCGGTGAGGCCCCGGCGAACTCCAAGGCCTGTGCGGAGTTCAAGGACAAGTCGCTGTGCGACACCTACCACGCCAACGACGCCGCGTACGCCGCCAAGATCCAGTACTGGACCACGCCGATCCCGCAGTGCCTCGACGGCCGCACGGACGTCAAGTGCAAGGACTACGGCGACTGGACCCGGGCCTGGACCGAGATCAAGGGTTGACCGACCCTCGCGGACGCCGGTACCCACCGCGCCGGCGTCCGCGAGCCCGCCGGGGGTTGCGGGCCCTCCCCAATGTTCCCGCAGCCCCCGGCTTTTCTCCCTTCCGCACCCGAAAGCGCTAAGACATGACCGCCGTGAGCCCGCCGAGTCACCGCATCTCGGCTTTCTTCCACCGCAAACCCCAGCTGCGCCTCGGACTTCTCCTCACCGCGCCGATGCTCTGGCTCGGCCTGGCCTACCTCGGCGCGCTCGCCGCCCTCTTCATCACGGCCTTCTGGTCCACCGACGTCTTCACCGGCAAGGTGGTCACCGACTGGTCCTTCGACAACTTTGTCACTCTTTTCAGTGATTCTGTTTATCGCACGATCACGTTCCGCACTGTCGGCATCGCGCTGCTGGTGACCGTGATCGACGCGGTGATCGCGTTCCCGATGGCGTTCGCCATGGCCAAGCTCGCGTCGCCGCGGGCGCAGCGGCTGCTGGTGATCATGGTGATGACGCCGCTGTGGGCGAGCTACCTGGTGAAGGCCTACGCGTGGCGGACCCTGTTGTCCGGCAACGGGGTGCTGAACTGGCTGCTGGACCCGCTCGGCCTGTCCGGGCCGGGATACGGCGTCACCGCGACCGTGATCACGCTGTCCTACCTCTGGCTCCCGTACATGATCCTGCCGATCTACGCGGGCCTGGAAAAGCTTCCGACGTCCCTGGTGGACGCTTCCGGCGACCTCGGCGCGAAATCGTTCCGCACGTTCCGTTCGGTGATCCTGCCGCTGACGTTCCCGGCGATCGTCGCGGGTTCGATCTTCACCTTCTCGCTGTCGCTCGGCGACTACATCGCGGTGAAGATCGTCGGCGGCACCTCGCAGATGCTCGGCAACGTCGTGTACGACAACATCGGCGCGGCCAACAACCTGCCGTTCGCCGCGACCGTCGCGACGGTTCCGGTCGTCATCATGCTCGTCTACCTGGCCGCGGTGCGTCGCACCGGTGCGCTGGACAACCTCTAGGAGACCGCCGTGCGGATGTCGAAACCCGCCCGGGTGCTGTTGTGGACCGCGCTCGGCATCGGATTCGCGGTGATCTATTTCCCGCTGCTGGTGGTCCTGCTGAACTCGGTGAACGCCGACACCACGTTCGGCTGGCCGCCCAAGAGCTTCACCCTGGAATGGTGGGGCAGGGCGATCACCAACGAGGGCGCCCTGCACGCCTTGTGGACCAGCGTCATCGCCGGGCTCTCGGCGACCGCGATCGCTTTGGTGCTCGGCACGATGGCCGCGTTCGCGCTGCAGAAGTACCGGTTCTTCGGCCGGAACTCGTTGTCGCTGCTGGTGATCCTGCCGATCGCGCTGCCCGGCATCGTCACCGGCATCGCGCTGAACAACGCGTTCCGGACGATCTTCGGCCTTGACCTCGGGCTGATGACGGCGATCGTCGCGCACGCCACGTTCTGCATCGTCGTGGTGTTCAACAACGTCGTCGCCCGGTTGCGCCGGATGGGCGGGAATCTCGAAGAAGCGTCCATGGACCTCGGCGCGGACGGCATGACGACGTTCCGCCTGGTGACGTTCCCGATGCTGCGATCCGCGTTGCTGGCAGGCGGTTTGCTCGCGTTCGCGCTGTCGTTCGACGAGATCATCGTGACGACGTTCACCCTCGGCACCGGCATGGAAACGCTGCCGATCTGGATCTACAACAACCTGTTCCGGCCGAACCAGGCCCCGGTGGTCAACGTGGTCGCGGCGGTGCTGATCATCGTCTCGACGGTGCCGGTCTACCTGGCACAGCGGCTTTCCGGAGGCGACAGCTCCAGCGGCGGCCGGATCTAGCTCCGAAGGTCCGTGAAGGGCTCCTTGCGGGAATTCCGCAAGGAGCCCCTTCACGCTTTTACCGGAAGCTGTCGGTGGCCTCGCGGAGAGCGGCGAGGATGCCGGGGTCGGTGACGGCGTGTCCCGCGGATTCGGTGAGCTTCAGCGTCGAGCCGGGCCACGCGCGATGGAGCTGATACGCCGTGATGGGCGGGCACACCGCGTCGTAGCGGCCTTGCACCAACACTCCCGGGATCCCGGCGAGCTTCCCCGCGTCGCGGATCAGCTGGCCTTCTTCGAGCCACGCGCCATGTCGGAAGTAGTGCACCGCAAGGCGAGCGAACGTCAGCGCGAACTGCGGATTCGCGTATTGGTTCACAAAGGACTGTTGCGGCAGCAACGCCACCGTCGCGCCTTCCCAGACGCTCCAAGCGATCGCGGCTCGTTCACGCACCGCGCGGTCGGGGGAGTGGAGCAGTTCCGCGTACCCGGCGAGCGGATCGTCCACATTGTCCAGCGGCTCCAGGAAAGCGTCCCACTCCGCCGGGAAGAGATTCGCCGCGCCACCGCGGTAAAGCCAGTCCAGTTCCCGCTGCCGCACGGTGAAAATCCCGCGCAGCACCATCTCGGACACCCGCGACGGATGGGTTTCCGCATACGCCAGGGCAAGCGTCGAGCCCCACGACCCGCCGAACAGCTGCCAGCGTTCGATGTTCAGCCGTTCGCGCAGCAGCTCCATGTCGGACACCAAGTGCCACAACGTGTTCGCCGACAGGTCGTCGCCCGCGTTGGGCGTGCTGCGGCCGGCGCCGCGCTGGTCGAACAGGATGATGCGGTACGCCTCGGGGTCGAAGTGCCGCCGGGTCATCGGGGCGATGCCGCTCCCGGGCCCGCCGTGCAGCACCACCACCGGTTTCCCCTGCGGGTTCCCGGCCTCCTGGCAGTAGATCCGGTGCCCGTCGCCGACGTCCAGCATTCCGTCGGCGCGCACCGGGATCGGCGGGTAGAGCTCGTCCATACCGGGCACTCTTCCCGAAAGCTCCCGGCATCTCAAAAGCAGGGTGGGGGCCCGCCCCCGCCGCCGGGCTGAGCGGGCCCCCGTCTGTGATCGCGGTCAGCAGCCTGGTGTCGCGGCTACGTTCGCGAAGCCCTTCCCGGCGTTCGTCACCTTGTTGCTGGCGCAGACCTTGTTCCCGGTGGCCGCCTTGACCACGTAGAAACCGTAGGCCGAGGGCGCCTGCACGTCCGCGGTGTTGTCCGAGAAGGTGTTGTCCCTGCCCCAGCCGTCGAGCTGCACGTGGACCTCGAACGACCCGTAGGTCGCGTCGTGCACGAAGACCTTGCTGCCCTTGTTGCCGGTGACCAGGTACCCGTTGCCCTTCACGTCGACCCAGCTGTCGGCGTAGTTCTCGCCGCTCTGCCCGGTGCCGTCGAAGGTGTTGCCGCGCAGTTCGCCGCCGGTGGTGCCTTCCTTGACGTCGATCGATTCCGCGCGCACGTTCGGCCCGATCTTGTTGCCGATCGCCTTGTTGCGGTCGCTGTGATCGGGCTGCCCGTCCGGCCAGTTGCTCTTGGCCGAACCGAAGTAGATGCCCTCGCCGAACCCGCCGTTTTCCTTGCCGGTGTCGGAGATTTCGGAGTTCTGCACGACGTTGTCGCTGCTGCCGTGCTGGAAGTGGATGCCCTCGTTGCCGATGCCGGTCACCTTGAGCCCGTCGACCAGCGTGTGGTTGACGCCGAGCGCCATCACGCCCTTCTGGCCGCCGGTGACGGTGAACCCGGACAGCGTCCAGTAGCTGCCGGTCAGCTCGATGGTGCGGCCGCCGGACGCCTGCACGACCGCGCTGCGCGGGCCGGTGAGCGTGATGCGCCCGCTCGCGGTGCCGCTGGCGGCGGCCTTGAAGTTGCCGGTGTAGGTGGTGTTCGCGGCCAGCTGGATCGTGGTGCCCGGCTTGGCCGAGGCCAGCGCCGTCTTCAGCTCGGCGGAGTTCTTGACCGGGACGGTCCCGGCGGACGCCGCGGGCGTGGCGAGTGCGAGCAGTGCTGCGGCTCCGGCAGTGGCTGCCAGAACTCGGTCGCGGACGCGCATTCCAACCCTCCTCGTCGAGGCTCGATGACTTCGGATGCGGCGTGCGCTCACGCTAAGACATCGGGAGAACACTGGTCAAGTACATGATTGATGTTCATGGATGTGAACATGGTGAACAAAGCGTGGCCGGAAAGTGTCGGCTGCTGCTGTTCCCGCCCGGCTTGCTCGGAGTTAACCCGATCCCCGGTAGCTTTTTCGCGGAATGCCCGAACTGCGGCGAGAAAGGCTTCGTGAATGTCCGCGGTCAGCTACCTCGAGTCCATTGTCGTCGGCGCTTTGCAAGGCGTGTCGGAATTGTTTCCGGTGTCCAGTCTCGGGCACAGCGTCCTGTTGCCCGCGCTCGTCGGCGGAAGCTGGGGACGCGACCTGAGCATCGGGAAGGATTCGCCGTATCTCGCCGTGCTGGTGGCGATGCACGTCGCCACCGCGATCGCGCTGATCCTCTTCTTCCGGCGCGACTGGGTGCGCATCGTCACCGGCCTGTGGACGTCGGTCCGCGACCGCGAGGTCCGCACGGCCGACCAGCGGCTCGCGTGGCTGCTCATCCTCGCCACGATCCCGGTCGGGATCGCCGGGTTGCTGCTGGAAAGCCTGCTGCGCGACGTCCTCGGCAAACCGGTGCCCTCGGCGATCTTCCTCGCGCTCAACGGCGGCGTGCTCTACGCCGCGGAGAAGTTCTCCCGGAAGCCGAAGCCGGAGGTCGCACGGGTCGCGCGCGAGGAGGAGACGATCGACTTCAGCGCCGAGGAGACGATGGTGATGCGCGCGGTGACCGTCGACGAGGCCACCGACCTCCGGTTGTCCAAGCTGAGCGTGAAAGAGGCCGTGCTCATCGGTTCGGCGCAGATTTTGGCTCTGCTGCCGGGAATCAGCCGCTCCGGCATCACCATGGTGGCCGGGCTGCGGCGCGGGCTCGACCACGAGGACGCCGCCCGGTTCGCCTGGCTGCTGGCGACCCCGGTGATCCTCGCCGCGGGCGCGCTGAAGATGCCGTCGCTGTTCACGCCGGAGAACCAGCCGTCGCTCGGCCCGGCGTTGGTGGGCAGCGTGGTCGCGTTCGCGGCGTCCTACATTTCTGTCCGTTTTCTGACGAAATACTTTGAAACGCGCACCTTGACCCCCTTCGCCATCTACTGCGCGGTCGCCGGAATCGGCAGCCTGATCTTCTTCACGGTGTCAGGGGCGGCGTAAGGCGCAATTTCGCCGGGTGCACACTGAACGCATCGAAATCGTGCCTGACCTGCCACCGCTGAGCGGATCGACGTTGTTGACGGCCTGGACGTTCGACGTCCCGGCCGTGCTCGTCGCGCTCGCGCTCGGCGTCGGATACGTGGCCGCGGCTCGCCGTCAGGAGTGGAACACCGGGCGAACCACGGCGTTCCTCGCCGGGCTGGCCACGCTCGTCCTCGTCACGTGCTCGTTCCTCGGCGTGTACGACACGACGCTGTTCTGGGTCCGCGCCACGCAGAACACCGTGCTCCTGATGGTCACGCCGCTGCTTCTCGCGCTAGGCGCGCCCGTAACGCTGCTGATGCGCACCGCGCCGCCGAAGGTCGCCACGTGGTTGCGTACGCACGGCCGTGGCCGCTTCGCGCAGTTCATCACCTTCCCGCTGTGCGTCACCGTGGTACTGATCGCGCCGTTCCTGCTCATCTACCTGACGCCGCTGTACGAGCTTTCGCTCGACTCAGCGGTCGTCGGCGGCCTCGTACGCGTAGCGCTCGTACTGGCCGGGTTCCTGTACTTCTACAGCCGTGTGCAGCTCGACCCGACGCCGCGCAACGGCTCGCACCTGGTGTCGGTGTGGATCTCGTTTACCGAAGTGGTGTTCGACGGCGCGCTCGGCCTCGTGCTGTGGCTCGGTCCGTTGCTCGCGCCGGCGCACTACGACGCGGTGCACCGTGACTGGGGGCCGGACCGGCGCACGGACCAGATCATCGGCGCGGGCGTGCTGTGGATCGGCGGCGACGTCGCCGGGCTGCCGTTCGTCGGCGCGCTCTTCATCAGGTGGGCCCGCGACGACGAAAAACGGGCGAAACGGCTCGACCGGAAATTGGACGAGGAGGCAGCGGCAGGCGAGGCACCGGCGAAGGGATTGTGGTGGGAGAACGATCCGGAACTCGCCGAACGGTTCCGCCGCTCGTGAGTGCCGGCTCGCACCGGCACTCACGAGGCAGCTCAGTGGAACGCGTGCTCAGCCGCGGGGAACTCGCCGCGGCGGACGTCCTCGGCGAACGCCGTCGCGGCGCTCTGCAGCACTCCGGCGACGTCGGCGTACCGCTTCACGAACCGCGGTGCCTTGCCGCGGCGCAGCCCGGCCATGTCCTGCCACACCAGCACCTGGGCGTCGCAGTCCGGACCGGCTCCGATGCCGACCGTCGGGATCTTCAGCTCGTGCGTGACGCGCTTGGCAGCCTCGGCGGGCACCATCTCCATCACGACCGCGAACGCGCCGGCTTCCTGCAGCGCCAGCGCGTCGGCGAGCAGCTTCTCCGCCGCCTCGCCGCGCCCTTGCACCCGGTAGCCGCCGAGGTTGTGCTCGCTCTGCGGGGTGAAGCCGATGTGGCCCATGACCGGGATCCCGGCCGAGGTGAGCGCTTCGACGTGCGCCGCGAACCGGTGCCCGCCTTCGAGCTTGACCGCGTGCGCGCGGCCCTCCTTCATGAACCGGACGGAGGTGGCCAGCGCCTGCTCCGGGGAAAGCTGGTAGGAGCCGAACGGCAGGTCGGCCACCACGAGCGCCCGTTTCGCTGCCCGGGTGACCGAGCGGACCAGCGGGAGCAGCTCGTCGACGGTGACCGGAAGCGACGTGTCGTAGCCGAACACGTTGTTTGCCGCGGAGTCGCCGACCAGCAGCACGGGGATGCCTGCTTCGTCGAAAAGCTCAGCGGTATACATGTCGTAAGCGGTGAGCATCGGCCACGGTTCGCCGCGGTCCTTCAGCTCGCGCAGATGATGAATCCGGACTTTTCTCGGTTTGCCCGGGCCCGCGCTGGTCGCGGGGCCGGTTCCGTAAGGGGCGGCCACCTCGCCGGCGGCGCCGTCGGGTTGGGCAGACTGGGCAGACATCGTCGTCGACCGTCCTTCCCTCGAGGCCTCGCAGAGGTCCCCGGGTCGTGGAGTCAGTACCGGAGACAGCGTGACACGCGCGCCGGAGGGCCCCAAGGTCGTGCGACCAGCTTCACACGGCCGGGTAGCGACAACCGTTTTGCCTCCTGTGACGTCTTGATAGGCATCGGGCCGATTTGCGCCCGGTGGGTGAGAAGGTCCGGCGCGTCCCGCAAGGTGATCGCGTCGCAAGAAAGCCCGGCTGCCGCCCCACCACCTCCCTCAACGGAGCGGCTGCGCCGCACAGGAAGGATCCAATGGGAACCCCAGTGACCCGTCCGCGCAGCCTCGGCTGGAAAGCCCGCGCCGGCGGCCTCGTGGCCACTGTCGTGCAGCTGGCAGCGCTTTTCTCGATCGTGCTGCTGCTCGCTGGCGGACGGCACGGGCACCTGCTGAACGGCATCGACATGGCGTTCGGCGTGGTGAGCGTGCCGACCAGTTCGAGCCTGGTGATCGTGCTGCTGCTCGTCGTGCTCGGCGCGGCGCTGCGCAGGCGCAAGAAGGCCGCGCTGTACGTGCTCGTGCTGTTCCAGGTCGCCGGCCTGGTGACCACGCTGGTCCTGCAGGCGCTGCTGCTGTGGGCTCCCGACCTGCTCACCCTCAACGCCCGGCAGATGCGCCACATCCCGACGCAGGTCGGCGCGCTCGCCATCGCCGACGTGATCTCGATCCTGCTGATCGTCTTCCTGCTGTCGCTGCGTCCGGCGTTCCCCGCGCGGCTCGCCCCCGGTGCCTGGTGGAACGGGCTTTCCGTGCTGTTCGTCGGGTTCCTCGGCGTGATCGTGCTCGGCTGGGCACTCACCGAGGTGTTCCCGGGCAGTCTCGGCGACGCGTGGGAGCGCTTCGCCTGGGTGGTCAACCACGCCACCGGCGAGAACCTGCAACTGCGCCGGATCGGCGTCGGCGAAGGCCCGGCGTGGATCGACGTGGTTCTCGACCTCGGCGCGACCTTCGTGTCCACAGCCGCGCTGTACACGCTCTTCCGCGGCGTACGCAGCCGTCGCATTCGGACAGACGACGAAGAGCTGCAGTTGCGCCGTCTGCTGGGAGAATTCGGCGAGGACGACTCTCTCGGCTACTTCGCAACGCGCCGCGACAAGAGCGTCATGTTCGCGCCCAACGGCCGCGCCGCGGTGACGTACCGCGTGCTCGCCGGGACCACCGTGGCGAGTGCGGACCCGATCGGCGACCCGGACGCGTGGCCGGACGCGGTGCAGGCGTGGCTCCACGAAGCGCGTACGTACGGCTGGACGCCAGGCGTGCTCGGCGCGAGCGAGAAGGGCGCGAAGGTGTACGCCGCCGCGGGGCTGCGCGCGCTGCAGATCGGCGACGAAGCGGTCCTCGACGTCCGCGAGTTCTCTCTTACCGGTCCTGAGCGGAAGTCCGTGCGACAGGCGGTGAAGCGGATCCAGCGCGCCGGGTACACCTCGCAGGTCCGGCGGCACAGCGAAATCCCCGAAGACGAGATGGTGCAACTGCTCGCCCGCGCGCAGCAGTGGCGCGTCGACGAGACCGAACGCGGCTTCTCGATGGCGCTCGGCCGGCTCGGCGACCCGAGCGACGGCCGCAGCGTGATGGTCGAGGCGTACGACGCGCACGGCGAACTGCGCGGCCTGCTGTCGTTCGTTCCCTGGGGCCGCCGAGGCCTTTCTCTTGACTTGATGCGCCGCGATCGGGACGCCGAAAACGGGCTCAACGAGTTCATGGTCGCCGAGGTCGTCTCGGCCGCTCAGCACATCGGCGCACAGCGGATCTCGCTGAACTTCGCGATGTTCCGCGCGGTGTTCTCCGAAGGCGAGCGCATCGGCGCCGGCCCGGTACTGCGCGCGTGGCGGGCGGTGCTCGGTGTCGCGTCGCGGTTCTTCCAGCTGGAATCGCTGTACCGGTCGAATGCCAAGTACGGTCCGGATTGGGAACCGCGGTTCCTCTGCTACTCGTCGGCGCGACGGCTCCCGCGAGTCGGCATCGTCGCGGGCGCGCTGGAGGGCTTCGTGCCGACCGGACGCGCGCGGTCGCTGCGGCTGGAGAACGTCGGCGAGGATTTCGTCGCGCAGGTCCGGCGGATCGACGAGGAAGCGGCGCAGGTCGTGCCTCGCGCCAAACGCCGTCCGGAACAGGTCCGCGTGCGAGTGGCCAAAGTGGACAAACTGCGGGAACTCGGGGTGGACCCGTACCCGGTCGGCTTCTCCCGCGAAGACCACCTCGGCGACATCGTGCACGCGTTTTCCGGACTGGAACCGGATTCCCACACCGGAAAACGCGTCCGGGTAGCCGGTCGGGTGCTCGCCCTGCGCACCCTCGGCGGCCTGTGTTTCGCGCGGATCAAGGACTTCTCCGGCGAACTGCAGCTGATGCTCGACGCGAAGGTCCTCGACCTGACCGGCTGGCGCACCGGCGTCGACCTCGGCGACCACGTCGGCGTGAGCGGCGAGGTCATCACCTCCCGCCGCGGCGAACTGTCGGTGCTGGTGGACGAATGGACCGTCACCGCGAAGTGCCTGCACCCGTTGCCGGACAAGCGAAAGGGCCTCACCGACCCGGAGACGCGCGTCCGGCAGCGCTACCTGGACCTGGCGGTCAACCCCGACTCCGCGAACATGCTCCGCCTGCGCTCGACAGTCGTCCGCGCCGTCCGCGAACGCCTGCACCAGGGCGACTTCCTCGAAGTCGAAACCCCCATGCTGCAAACCATCCACGGCGGCGCCAACGCACGGCCGTTCGTCACGCACATCAACGCGTACGACATGCGGATGTACCTGCGCATCGCCCCGGAGCTGTACCTGAAGCGCCTGTGCGTGGCCGGCGTCGAGCGGGTTTTCGAGCTGAACCGGAACTTCCGCAACGAAGGTGTCGACGCGACCCACAACCCGGAATTCACGATGCTGGAGGCGTACCAGGCGTACGCGGACTACAACGCGATGCGCCACCTGATGCGCGACCTGATCCAGTACGCCGCCGAAGCCGCGTACGGCGCACAGATCGTGCGACGCCCAGACGCCGACGGCCGCATCGTCGAACACGACATCTCCGGCGACTGGCCGGTGATCCCGGTGCACAAAGCCGTGTCGGAGGCCCTTGGCGAAGAAGTCGACTCGCAAACGCCGGTCGCGACATTGCGAAAACTGTGCGCCGCCGCCGGAGTCCCCGTGCCGGAAGAAGCCGGTGCAGGCGACCTGGTCCTGAAAGCACACGAGCACTTGGTCGAGGGCTCGACGGTCCTGCCGACCTTCTACACGGACTACCCGACCGAGGTCTCCCCGCTGACCCGCCAGCACCGCACCGACCCGCTCCTGGCCGAACGCTGGGACCTGATCGCGTTCGGCTCGGAAGTCGGCACCGCTTATACGGAACTGACCGACCCGCTAGAACAGCGCCGCCGGTTGGAGGCACAGTCACTGCGCGCCGCGAGCGGGGACGTCGAGGCGATGGAGTTGGACGAGGACTTCCTGCTGGCACTGGAACACGGAATGCCCCCGACCGGTGGTCTGGGCCTCGGAGTGGACCGGCTGCTGATGATGCTGAGCGGGACGTCTATTCGGCAGACGGTGCTTTTTCCGTTCGTCCGACCGCAGGGGTGAGGCTGGCGTTCGGGGCTGGCTGTCTTTTTGCCTGCTTGGCCCCGATGCGCTTCCCTTGGCTTCGCCTGCTTTGTCTGCCTAGCGCCGATACGCTTCCCTCGGCTTCGCCTGCCTGGCTGATGCCGATGCGCTTTGCTCAGCTTCGGCCTGCTTTTGCTGCCCGGCTCTGGCGCGCCTCGCTCGGCCTCGGCCCGTTCGCCTGCCTGCCCCGATGCGCTTTGCTCGGCTTCGACTCGCTTCGCCCGCCCGGCCCTCCGCACTTCGTTCGGCATTGATCCTTCGCCTGCCCAGCCTTGATGCGCCTCGCTCGGCACCGGCCCGCTTCGCCCTCATCCGGCTGTCCGCTGTCAGTCCCGGCCCGTCCCCGAGGCAGGTATTGGCAGTCCGCCAACTCGGATCCGGTAACCTCCACCAGGGATTCGGTGCGTGAGTTCGTGGTAGCGGATGGTGTCCGGAACCTCCGGTAAGTCACGGGTGTGACACCATCCGGCACTTCGTCGCAGAGATTCGCTTAGGGTGGGCAAGTGCATGCTGCGCGGGTGGCTTCGATAGTCCTGCTCGGACTGGGTTTGGCGGGATATTCCGCGTGGCTGCTGGAGTTCTTCATGCAGACCGGGGTGTCGCCGACCGAACAGCCGGTCTGGGACCTGTTCAGCGCGCAACCGGTCTTCCCGGTAGCGACGGCGATCGGCGGCCTCGCCTTTCTTCTCACCGGCCCCGCCCTCATGCGACTCGCGCCAGCACACTGGAGCGGACGGCTGACGTCGGTTTCGGTGTCCGCGTTCGGAATCATGCTGATGGTGTACGCCGGGGTCCCGGAAACGGCGGTGACCCCGAACCTGCTGAGCGCCGCCGTCGCGGTCGGAGCGCTGAGCCTCGTCTTCTGGTGGCCGTCCGGCTGGCGAGCCTGCGCGGTGGGTTGCCTGGTAGTCGTGCTGCTCGCGTGGGCGCTGGTGGTGGCGTCGAAGCTGACCGGGCACCTGGAAGGCGTGTTCACGAGGGTTCAGTTGGTGGTGCACTCGGCGCAGGTCGTGATCGGCGGCGCGTACATCGTCCAGACTCCCGTTCCGGTCCGCGGCCGAAAATTGTCGGTGGCAGGTGCGATGCTGCGGAGCAACAGACACCGGAAGTGAGGCCACCATGGCTGGAAAGCTCTCCCCGACCCCCGACGAACGCGGCGGTCTGCTCGGTTTCCTGGCACAACAGCGTCAGGCAATGAAGGTCGCCACGTACGGTTTGACCGACGACCAGGCACGCGCCGTCCCCAGCGCGAGCGCGCTGAGCGTAGGCGGCCTGCTGAAACACGTGTCGTCCACCGAAAGCGGCTGGATCGACCTGGTGCTGAAAATCGAGCCAAAACCCTTCGCCGAAGCCGTGGAGGCCTTCCAGGAGAACTACCGGCTGGGCCCGGACGAAACGCTGGAGTCGGTCATCGCCGCCTACGACCAGGTCGCCGCCCGCACCGAAGAGGTCATCGCCGGGATCGCGGACCTGAACCAGGAAGTCCCCATCCCGAAAGGCGTCCCCTGGTACCCGGACGACGCGTCTGCCTGGTCCGTCCGCTGGGTGCTGCTGCACCTGATCGAAGAAACCGCCCGGCACGCCGGCCACGCCGACATCGTCCGCGAGTCCATCGACGGAGCCACCGCCATGCCTTTGCAAGCCGCCGCCGAGGGCTGGCCGGAGACGGACTGGCTGAAGCCTTGGAAACCGGCTGAATGAGCTGACTTTCCGCGCGGGCTGGGCTTGATCGAGATGGGCCGAGCTTTTCCGGATGGCTGTTGGGGCTGGTTCGGTTGCGGGAGGGACAGGGCTTGGTTGCTCCGCGAGGTTGTCACTCCGGTGGTTGGGCTTGAGCGATGCGGGTCGGGTTTCCCGGTGGCTGACGCGGTCGGGGGAGTTGGCTTGGGCGGTCGGCGAGGCGCTCGCTCCGATGGCTGGGGTTGGGCGATGCGGGTCGGGTTTCCCGGTGGGT
>NZ_JARACH010000035.1:0-90604 GCF_029087445.1 Amycolatopsis sp. La24 | reverse complement strand
TCGCGGATTTGAAGACGGCGGACGCGGGGGAGCTGGAGGCGACGCTGGCGTTCGAGGCGGGGGCGGATCTGGTGACGGTGATGGGGGCGGCGGACGACGACACGGTGCGGGGTGCGGTGGCGGCGGGGCGCAAGTACGGGAAGGAGGTGGTGGCGGACATGATTTCGGTGACCGAGGGCCGGGTGGCGCGGATCCGGGAGGTGGCGAAGCTGGGGGTGTCGTTCGTGGAGATCCACGCGGGTTTGGACGAGCAGGCGCGTCCGGGGTATTCGATCGAGGCGTTGCTGGCCGACGGGCGGGAGGCGGGGGTGGCGTTCTCGATCGCGGGCGGGGTGAAGGCCGCGACGATCGGGTTGGTGAAGGAGGCGGGCGCGGCGGTGGCGGTGGTCGGGGGCGGGATCTACAACGCGCCCGATCCCGCCGCCGCGGCCCGCGAACTCCGCCGCCTCACCGCCTGACCACACCCGCCCGATCGGAACAGAAGGGAGTCGGCGTGGAAGTCCAGAACCCCGCCGCGGGCAGCACTTACGGCTCGTTGCTGCTGCAGGCCGCCGGAGTGCTGCGGCTGCGCTACGTGGAATGCCGTCGGGACACCAGCTTGTCCCCGGAGGCGGCGGTCGAACTCGCGACCGTCTTCGAGGCGCTCGCCCAAGGCGAGCCCGCGTTCGACCAGATCGACCCGAAAGAAGCGATCGCACTGGCGAACCGGCTGATCGACGACGACCATCCGGAGCTTTCCCGCCTGTGGCCCACGACCCGGTAACCCGTCCGCGGATCATTCGCAACTCAACGAGGAGTACACGATGACGACTGCCGAAGCCACCGAAGCGCCCGCACGCACCATTCCCGAGGGCGATCCCGCTCTGATCGGCGTGCCGACCTTCATCGTCGGCGCCACCGCGCTCGGCCTGGTGCTGACCGGCTACGTCCCGGCCGGCGCCGTCGGGGCCTCGATCGCGATCATCCTGCCCGCCACCGGCCTCGGCCAGCTTGTCGCCGCGGTATGGGCCGCCGCACAGGGCCAGAGCGCCGTAGCCTCCGTGTTCGGCATCTTCGCCGGATTCTGGCTCAGCTACGCGGTGCTGGTGCTCGGCCTGACCCACAACTGGTTCGGCATCCCCGCCGACGCCGCGGTGTCCACCCAGGGGCTGTTCCTGACCGCCTGGCTGGTCATGATCGTCCTGCTGACACTGGCCAGCCTGCGCCTGCCCGCCGCGTTCACCCTTCTCTTCGCGCTGATCGACCTCGCGCTCGCACTCGTGCTGTTCGGCACCGTGAACGGCTCCGCGAGCCTCACCGCCGTGGGCGGATATGTCGTCTTCGCGTTCACCGCGGTCGGGGTGTACCTCTTCCTCGGCGCGATGTCCGCGGCGACGGGCGGCCGTTCGCTGCCGCTGGGCCGGCCAGTACTGAGCTGACCTGGGACGGGGCGGCCGCCCGGCCGCCCCGTTTTCGCGTGTACCGCAAAGGAGTTGATCTGTGACCTCGCCGACCTTCGTCGTCATCGGAGCCGGACTGGCTGGGGCAAAAGGGGCGGAAGCGTTACGGGACAAGGGGTTCGACGGCCGGATAGTCCTGGTCGGAGACGAGGAGCACCTGCCCTACGAACGGCCGGCGCTGTCGAAAGACTATCTGGCGGGCAACGTCTCCCGCGACAGCCTGTACGTCCACGACGCGACCTGGTACGCCGAACAGCGCATCGAGCTGCGCCCCGGAGTCCGCGCGACCGGCATCGACCGGGCGGCGCACCAGGTGCGGCTTTCCGACGGCACCGGCCTCGACTACGCGAAACTGCTTCTGGCCACCGGTGCCAGCGCACGCACGCTCCCCGGCGCCAACGGGGTCCGCTACCTGCGCCGCCTCGAAGATTCCGATTGGCTCAAGGGTTTGTTCACGACCGCGAGCAGCCTGGTCGTGCTCGGCGCCGGCTGGATCGGGCTGGAGACCGCGGCCGCCGCCCGCCGCGCAGGGCTCGACGTGACCGTTGTGGAAGCGCTCCCCCAGCCGCTGCTGCTCGCGCTCGGCCCCGAAGTCGCCGCGGTCTTCGCCGAATCGCACCTGCGGCACGGGGTCGATCTGCACCTCGGCGTCCAGGTCGACCGGGTCGAGCGAGGCAAGCGCGTCAAGCTCGCCGACGGCACCGTCCTCGAGGCCGACGCGGTCGTCGCGGGGATCGGCGCTCAGCCCAACACCGGCATCGCGCGCGCCTGCGGGCTGCGAGCCGGCAACGGCGTGCTGGTGGACGCGAGCCTGCGCACCAGCGACCCGGACATCTTCGCCGCCGGGGACGTCGCCAACGCCTACCATCCGCACCTGGGCCGCCACGTGCGCGTCGAGCACTGGGCGAACGCGCTCAACCAGCCCGCGGTCGCCGCCGCGGGCATGCTCGGCAAGAACGACGTCTACGACGAACTGCCGTACTTCTACACCGACCAATACGACCTGGGCATGGAGTTCCTCGGCACGATCGACGGCTACGACCGCGTCGTGTTCCGCGGCGACGTGCCCGGCCGCGAGTTCATCGCTTTCTGGCTCAAGGACAACCGGGTCGTCGCCGGGATGAACGTCAACATCTGGGAAGTCACTGAGCCGGTCAAAGCGCTCATCCGCTCCCGCCGCCCGATCGACCCGGACCGCCTCGCCGACCCCGGGGCGCCGCTCGACCGCCTCGCGGCCCCCTGAGGACAGCGGAAGGCCGGGCCTTCACCGGCCCGGCCTTCCGCTGTCCTCAGTGCCCGCGGGCGATCCAGTCCGACAAGTGCGGCGCCTCGTCGCCGATCGTGGTGGCGTCGCCGTGTCCGGTGTGCACCTTCGTGGCGGCGGGAAGTTCGAGCAGCCTGTCCCGGATCGACGAGACGATCGTCGGGAAGTCCGAAAAGGACCGTCCGGTGGCCCCCGGACCGCCGGAGAACAAGGTGTCGCCCGAGAACAACGCGCCTGCCTCGGGCAAGTACAGGCACACCGAGCCGGGCGAATGCCCCGGAGTGTGGACGACCCGCAGCTCCGTGCCCGCGACCGCGATCCGTTCTCCGTCCCGCACCGGCCAGAACTTCTCGTCCGGGTGCGTCATCTCCCACAGCTCCTGGTCGCCGGGGTGCAGCAGCACCGGCGCGTGGAGGTTCGCGGCGAGCGCCGGTGCGACGGTGACGTGGTCGTTGTGCCCGTGCGTGCACACCACGGCGACGACGTTCCGGCCGTCGACCGCGTCGGTGATCGCCTTCTCGTCGTGAGCGGCGTCCACGATCACGACCTCTTCGTCGTCGCCGATCAGCCAGATGTTGTTGTCCACCTCCCAGCTTCCGCCGTCGAGCTCGAAAACCCCCGAGGTGACGACACGCTCGATGCGCGGCCCGCTCACCAGACCACCACCGAGCGCAGCACGTCGCCGGCGTGCATCGCGTGGAACGCCTTCTCGACGTCGGCGAGCCCGATGCGTTCGGAGACGAACTTCTCGAGCGGGAGCCGGCCCTGCCGGTGCAGATCGATCAGCATCGGGAAGTCCCGCTCCGGCAGGCAGTCGCCGTACCAGGACGACTTCAGCGCCCCGCCGCGGGAGAAGAAGTCGATCAGCGGCATCTCCAGCCGCAGGTCCGGCGTGGGCACGCCGACCAGCACGACCGTGCCGGCGAGGTCGCGGGCGTAGAACGCTTGCCGCCACGTCTCCGGGCGGCCGACCGCGTCGATGACGACGTCCGCGCCGAATCCGCCGGTGAGTTCCCGCACCGCCGCGACCGTGTCGGTTTCCGACGCGTTGACGACGTGCGTGGCGCCGAGGTCGCGGGCCCATTCGAGCTTCCGCTCGTCCCGGTCCACCGCGATGATCGTGGTCGCTCCCGCGAGCCGGGCCCCCGCGATCGCCGCGTCCCCGACTCCCCCGCAGCCGATCACCGCGACCGAGTCGCCGCGGCCGACCGCGCCGGTGTTCACCGCGGCGCCGAGGCCCGCCATCACGCCGCAGCCCAGCAGACCCGCCACCGCCGGGTCCGCCGACGAGTCGACCTTGGTGCACTGTCCGGCGTGCACGAGCGTCTTGTCGGCGAACGCGCCGATGCCCAGCGCGGGGGTCAGCTCGGTGCCGTCGGCGAGCGTCATCCGCTGGGCCGCGTTGAACGTGTCGAAGCAATACTGCGGGCGGCCGCGCTTGCAGGCCCGGCACTGACCGCAGACCGCGCGCCAGTTCAGGACGACGAAATCGCCCGGCCGCACGGAGTCGACCCCGGCGCCGACGCTTTCCACCGTGCCCGCCGCCTCGTGCCCGAGGAGGAACGGGAACTCGTCGTTGATCCCGCCTTCGCGATAGGTCAGGTCGGTATGGCAGACCCCGCAGGCCGCCACCGCGACGACGACCTCGCCCGGTCCCGGATCCGGGATCACGATGTCCGCCAGCTCCACCGGACTTCCCTGCGAACGGGCGATCACCCCGCGTACCTGCTGTGGCATTCTTTCTTCCTTCGTGCCGAGCGACAAGCCATGCGCCAGAGCGCATACCGCTCCGACGGTAGTGCCGCGCCGAGCCGCCGCGACCCCGTCGTCCGGCGAGGAATTCCTGGTCTTCCGGCCAGGCGCCCGGGAGGTTACCCTGAGCCGGATGCCCGCCGACTCCACCGCCGCCGACCTGCCGGGGCTGCGCGACGTCGTCGACGGCCCGCTGCACGACATCGCCGGGCGGTTCTCCCGCTACCTCGCCGAGACCTGGCCGCACCGCGCGCTCGTGATCTTCACCCGGGAGTGCACCGGCAGGCCCCGCAAAGTCGCCGGCGACCCGGAGACGACGGGCAAGATCACGATCCCCGAGCTCGAGGCGCTGAAGGCAGCCGTGCTGCCCGGCTCCGCGACGAGGACGACCGCGCAGCTCGGCGGCGCGGCGCGGCCGGTGTGGTCCGTGCACGACCCCGTCGGCACCCTGCTGGTGCTGATCCCCCGGACGGCGCGGAAGCCGGTGCCGCACCCGGTGCTGCTCGCCGAACTTTTCGGGATCGTCGCGACGTCCATCCGGCAGCAAGTCACGCAAGCGAGCCCGGATTACCTCACCGAGTCCCGTGCGGCGTCGAGCGAACGCGCGCGCACGATCGTCGAAATGGCTGCGACACAGGAAAGAACCCTCGTCACGGTCCTGAACGCGCTGCGGTCGGCCAAGCTGGACGCCGAGGGCGCCCGAGCCGCCGCCACCGACGCCGCCTCTGCCGCGCTGGTGGCCCTGCGGTCGGCCCACAAAACCGATCTCGCGCTGTCCGAAGAGCCAGTGCACACCGCCTTCGCCCGGCTGCGCCGGGAAGTACGGCAGGTTCTGCGCCACCACGACGCCGAACTGGAGTTCGTGGAGCCGCGGCCCGACACGCGTCCGCTGTGCGGAGAACTCGCACCCGCCGCACGAGCCATGACCTGCACAGCGGTCCTGGCGTTCACCGCCCAGCCGACGTTGACCCGACTGCGCGTCGCGTGGTCCTGCGACGACTCTTCGCTGCGGCTGGACATCCGCGACCACGAGTCCGGACGCCTCGACGTCGATGCGCTGCACCTCCAGCTCGACGGACGCGCGAAGGCACTCGGCGGCGCCGTCGAGGTCGACGCGGTGTCGGGCTGGGGAAGCCGGGTATCGATCGTCCTCCCCCGCTCCCTCACGCGGGACAGCACGGAAACCACCGGCCTCTCGCGACTCAACCGCCGCGAGCTGGAAGTCCTGCGGCACCTTGCACAAGGACTGCGGAACAAGGCAATCGCCGAACGGCTCGACATCACGGAGAGCACTGTGAAGTTCCACGTGGCGAATGTCTTGAAGAAGCTGGAGATCGGCTCGCGCGGGGAGGCCGCGGTTCTGGCGCTGAACGCCGGGATCGCGTGAACGCGTTCCTCGTTGCCGCAAGACCGTCAGCCACTCGTGAAAGTTCTGCGCCCCGGCCACACCACAGCCCTGCGCGCAGGCGGCTCCGCAAATCTATTCTTTTTTCGGTACCCGGCGGCGAATTCAGTTCAGAACCGCCCGACCGGCCAGCGGATTGCCCGGAACGTGCGGCACCTCCATTTCGCGGAACGGCGATACCAGACAATCTCTCCCACGTCGCCGGTGCGGCAATTCGGCGGTTGGCGGAGATGTCCGAAATACCAGTCCAGCTCCCGGCGCCCAATCTCGGGAGCCACCATTGCGATGTCTTCGTCGTCGAGGCAGTTGACCCGCATGGGCACGCTGTCGAGGTAGGCGTCAATCGCGGAGTCGGCGCCGTTCTTCGCCCTCAGATGCGTTCTCCAGTCCGGGACGAGCTCCCGGATGTCATCCGAGCACCCCGACGGGCGCCTCAACAGCGGTCAGGGAATCAGTCGTGCATTGGAGCTCGTTCCTGTTTCCGCAGGTCAAACCCTATATAAAGGGAGGCAGAGTGGGCCGGGTCGGGCTCGAACCGACGGCCAAGGGATTATGAGTCCCCTGCTCTAACCAACTGAGCTACCGGCCCCTGGGTTCGCTTCCGCAGGTCGATCCCCCCAGTTCACGTCAACTTAGCACAGGCCCCGCGCGGGCCGGGGGCGTAGGCCGATCGGGTCGAGACCGCTCGCGGGGGCCTCGGGGTCGCCTAGATTGCTGGGGGTCGGGTCCCGAGAGGAGAACCGCCATGCGCAACCTGGGACGGGTTCCGCTCGCGCTGCTCGACGCGCTCGCTGCCGGGCTCGGGCTGGGTTATCTCGCCCGCGACTATCGCGACGCGCTGATCTCGCACGGGCCGGTGGCGTCGATCGCCGCGGTCGTCGGGATTGCGGTAATCGTGGCGGCATTTCGGGGATACCGCGTGCTTCGCAGTGCGAACACGCGCCTGGAAGCGATAATCGCGGACGAGTTGTCCCGGCGTAAGCCGTCGCCTCGGCCGCGGCGATGATAGGCCGCGAGGGGAAATTACCTGCCCAGTTCGACAATGGCGGCGTACAGGCCGGGCGCGAGAGCGTCGGCTAGACCGCCGGGCGGGACTGTTTCGCGCAGAAGGTGCAGCCAGGCGAAAACCGAACCGAGCAGCATCGAGTGCACGACTGACATCTCAGGGTGCCGGGCCAGTTCGCCGCGGGCGATCGCGCGGTCGAGCACTTCGGTCAGGTAAGCCCGTTCTCGCACCAAAAACAACTCGCCCAGCCGGGCGGTGGGTGCGTCTTCGGCGCGGAGGTCGGCGAGCAGGCCAGGCAAGGCGTTGCGTACTTGCGGTCCGTCCAAAGCGGACTGAATGTCGGCGAGAACGCCTGCTACATCGCCGCGCAAGGTGCCGGTGTCGGGTGGTGCCGCGAGGGCGTCGTCGTGCACGACCGCGGCGAAGACGAGTTCCGCCTTGGACTTCCAGCGCCGGTAGAGCGCCGCCTTGCCGACGCCGGCGCGCGCGGCGATCGCGTCGACCGTGCATCGCTGGTAGCCGACTTCCTCCAGCAGCTCGTTGACCGCGGCTCGCACCGCCGCGTCGATCCCCTGCTCCCGCGGCCGTCCGCGCCGGTTGTGCGTCATGGAGCACAGTTTACGAGACTGCCAGTTCCGTATATGTTCGGGGGCATGACCTGGGACAAAACCTCCACCCGCACCCTCGCCGTCGACCCGGCCGCGCTGTGGGACGTCCTCGCCGACGTCGAGAACTGGCCGCGCTGGGACCCGGACGTCGCGCGCGTCGTCCTGCACGGGCCGGTCGCGACAGGATCGACCGGATTCCTTTACCCCAGCGGCGGATTCCGCGGCGGCGTGCACGCGAAAATCGCGAAGGACTTCACCTTCACGAGCTGGCGGCCCGGCCACGAGTACACGCTCTGCCAGCCGGTTCCGCTCGGGACGATGGACCTCCGGCTGAGCGTCGCGGCCGTCCCCGGCGGGGCCGAGCTGACCCAGCGCATCGTCCTGGACACGCCGCTGCGCGCGGTCATGGTGCGGATCATCGGTGCCGACATCGTGGCGAACTTCGGCCGGAAATGCGACGCGCTGACCCGGCTCGCCGCCGCGAAAACGGGCTGACCGCCCTTGCGGTCCCGGCGGGAACCGCAAGGGCGGACCGGACTAGTTCCGGTACCGGAACAGGATCCGGCCCCGGTCGAGGTCGTACGGACTCAGCTCCACCAAAACCCGGTCGAACGGGACGATCTTGATGAAGTTCTTCCTGATCTTGCCGCTGATGTGGGCCAGCACGTGGTGCCCGTTCGCCAGCTCGACGGTGAACCGGGCGTCGCGCAGGCACTCGACCACGGTTCCCTCGACTTCGATCCCGCCCTTACCGGCCATTGCGCATCAACTCCACCGTGCTGTTCGCCCGCCGCGCGCCGATACCCTCGAACAGCGCCGTCGCCGCTTCGTTGGCCTCATTCACTTCGGCGGAGGCCGTCGGGATTCCCGCTCGGTGCAGGACGCCGAGCGTGTTCAGCAGCAACCCGCGTGCGATGCCGCGGCGTTGCCGATCCGCGCGGACGGCGATAAGCCCGATCCGGGGCAGGCGCGTCAACTGAACCACCCGGAGCAGACCCACATACTCGCCGTCCTCGACAGCGACGGCGTACTTCGACGGATCCACAATCGTGTCGTCAGCCGGTCGAGGCAGCACCTCGGCCGGCATCTCCGACCAGCCCACGCTCGCCTCGACCTCGGCGCGGACGACGCGGTCGAGCTCGCGCAGCGGACCCTCGTCGGCGGATCCTGCGGGCACGACCGTGACGCCCGGCGGCAGCACGACCGGCCCGGTGACGTGCGGATCCGTGGGCACGACGTACTCCCACTCGCGCCGCCGGACCGTCAGCCCGGCCCGTTGCCAGCCGTCGAGCAGTTCGCGGTCGGTCTCGTCGACCACGGTGTGGAGCGGGTCCGGCAGCGCGGCCAGCATCTCGCGGGCCAGCTGGTCGAAAACTGAGCGATGCCAGGCGTCGACGCTGAGGAAGACCCGTCCGTCGGGCCGGGTGGTGGCTTCGGCGCGACCGGCCAGCCTGCCTTCGTCCAACGCCTGCCAGAGTCCCGGTTCGACCCGGGTGATGCTCACCGCGGGTTCGCCCGCGGTGAAACGCACAGTGTCCATGATGGTCACCTTTCGGATTGCCTTTGCTCAAGGCGCTCCTGGCAACCCCTACGTCAGTCGCCCGACCGTGACGACACGGGGAGCACCCACATCGAAACAGCGTTCATGGGGCTCACCTCCTGGCGTCGAGTCACGGTCGGGCGAACCATAACCGCGCGCTACGGACCTCGTCCACCGAATTAAATTCTCCTCAGCCGATCCGCAGCACCACCTTGCCGCGACCGTGTCCGGCGGCGCGGCCCATGCTCAGGGTCGCAATCGGCACAAAATTCCCTTCCCGCGCAATCGCCGCCTTCCGCCCGGCGGTGCTTACAGTGGACTTCATCAAGCGGACTTGAGGTCAAGCACGGAAAGGGCTGCCATGCCCCAGATCACGCGCGAGGTCGTCTGGCTGAAGCCGGGACAGATCGCCGAACGCGCCGGTGTGAGCGTCCCGACGCTGCACTACTACGAGAGCCGCGGACTCATCGCGAGCAGGCGCACGAGCGGCAACCGGCGCGAGTACCGGCGCGACACGCTGCGCATGATCGCCTTCATCCGGACCGCGCAGCGCGTCGGCGTGTCGCTGGAGGAGATCAAGGACGCGCTCGCCGAACTGCCGGACCGGCGCATCCCCACCAAACGCGACTGGGCGCGCATCTCCCGCCGCTGGCACGACCGCCTCACCGAGCGGATCGAGGAGCTCACCGCGCTGCGCGACCGGTTCTCCGACTGCATCGGCTGCGGGTGCCTGTCGCTGAAATCCTGTCCGTACTCGAATCCGGACGACGTTCTCGGGCAGGGCGGGACCGGGGCGCGCCGGTTCCCTGGCTTCGGGTCGTGAGGGCCACCCTGGGGGAATCTGATTCCCTCAGGGTGGCCCTCACGGACGGAACCGGAGGGCAGCGCGGGTCGGCTTAACCGCTGAGCGCGGCCCGGAAGTAGCGTCCGGTCGCGCCGTCGTGCTCGGCGAGCCCCTTCGGCGTGCCGGTGTAGAGCACCTGGCCGCCGTTCTCGCCCGCGCCGGGGCCGAGGTCGAGCACCCAGTCCGCCGCCGCGACGACGTGCAGCGAATGCTCGACCACGACGAGCGTCCGGCCCTCGTCGACGAGCCGGTCCAGCAGCGCCACCATCCGCGTGGTGTCGCTGGGATGCAGGCCCGCGGTGGGTTCGTCGACGAGCAGATCGTCGCTGGTCGAGTCGAGCTGGCGGGCGAGCTTCAGCCGTTGCCGCTCACCGCCGGAGAGCGTGTCGAGCGTGCGGCCGCTCGCGAGGTGCCCGAGGCCCAGTTCGCCGAGCAGCGCAGCCAGCCGGACCACGTCCGGATGCGGCACGTATCGCGCCAGCGCCGACACCGGCGTGCCCAGCACTTCGAGCACCGTTCGTCCGTCGAGCCGCGTTTCCAGTGCCTCGGCGCGGAATCCGGTCGCGTTGCACTCCTCGCACGGCGTGTCGACGTCCTCCAGGAACGCCAGATCGGTCCGCCGCACGCCGGTGCCGCGGCAGGCCGGGCACCCGCCCTGCGACCGCGGGTTGAACAGCTTCGGCGATTCGCCGCTCACCTCGGCGAACGCGCGCTGCACCGGATCGGCGAGCCCGAGCCAGGTGCCGACCGTCGACCGGCTCGTCGCGACGATCTGGCTCTGGTCGACGACCGTGAACCGCGGATGCCGCTCGGCGAGTTCGCCCGCCAGCGTCGACTTCCCGGACCCCGCCACCCCGGTGATCACCGTGAGCACGCCTGTCGGGACGTCGACGTCGATGTCGCGCAGGGTGTGCCGATTCAGCCCGCGCAACGGCAGCCAGCCGGCGGGTTCCCGCAGCGTGTCCTTGATCCGGACGCCGGTGCGCAACGCGCGCGCGGTTGTCGTGTCCGCCTTCCGCAGCTTCGCCGGCGGCCCGTGGAACACCACGCGTCCGCCCGCTTCCCCGGCTCCCGGGCCGAGGTCGATCACATGGTCCGCGGCGACCATCACCGCTTCGTGGTGGTCCACCACCAGCACTGTGTTGCCGTGATCACGCAGCCGCCGTAGTACGTCAACGAGGGACGCGACGTCGGCCGGATGCAGCCCGTCGGTCGGTTCGTCCAGGACGTAGGTGAGGTCGGTGAGGCTCGATCCCAAGTGCCGCACCAGTTTCAGCCGCTGCGATTCGCCGCCGGAGAGCGTCGGCGTCGCGCGGTAGCAGTGCAGATGCCCGAGGCCGAGCGTGATCATCGATTCCAGCCGCAGCCGCAACGCCGCCACCAGCGGCCGCGCCCACTCGTGGTCCAGTCCGGCGCAGAATTCCAGCAGCCCCGCCGCGTCGCGGTAGCCGAGGTCCACAATGGACACCCCGTTGATCAGGCTCTCCCGCGCGGCCGGAGCGAGCCTGCTGCCGTCGCACTCCGGACACGGCCGCTGCCGGGTCACGTCGGCGAGGGCCGCCCGCACCGCCGGACCCATCTTGGCCTCGCGTTCCACGAGCAGCCGCCGGATCCGCGGCACCATCGACTGGTACTTCGCGCTGGCCGGGAAGCGCGGCAACGGATTCGGCGGCTTCTGCGTCGGGCCGTGCAGCAGGAACTGCACCAGTTCCTCAGGCCATTCCCGCAACGGCAGATCGTTGTCGAAGAATCCCGAGTAGACATAGCGCTTCCAGATCCAGCTGCCGACCGCGAAACTCGGGAAGACCATCGCCCCGTCGTTGAGCGACCGGCCGCGGTCGATCATCCGCTCGCCGTCGATGTCGGTGACCGTGCCGAGCCCCGCGCAAGCCGGGCACATGCCGGACGGGTCGTTGAACGAGTAGGCGGGCGAGTACCCGGCGGACGGTTCGCCCAAGCGGGAGAACAACATCCGCAGCATGGTCCACACCTCGGTGGCGGTGCCGACCGTGGATCGCGAATTCGTCCCGAGCGGCCGCTGATCCACCACGACGACGGTCGTCAAGCCGCTCAGCGAACTGGCCTCGGGAGCCGGATCGTGCGGCAGTTTCGTGCGGACGAAAGCGGGCATCGTCGAGTACAACTGCCGCCGCGACTCGGCGGCCAGCGTCGCGAACGCGAGCGACGACTTGCCGGACCCGGAAACGCCGGTGACCGCGACCAGCTGGTGCTTGGGGATGTCCACGTCCACGTCGGCCAGGTTGTGAGTGCGCACACCGCGGAGGCTGATCATGTTCGACGGCATGTCTCGCAGCCTACGTCCTGGGGAGGGGTGCGGCGGGGCGGGTGGAGGTGGGGGTGCTTCGCTCAGGGAAGGGCTCGGCGATGTGGGGCCGGGCCATCGACAAACAGCATCGCGCGAGGCAGGTTGGGCGATGTTCGTTCGGAGCGCGCTCGACCGGGCGAAGCGAGCTGAGCCTTCGCACGGCGGATTTCCGCGGGCGGGGTGGGCGGTGCTCGTTTAGGGAAGCGCTTATCGAGGCGTGCCAGGCATTCGCCATCCGTGCGGGTGCTCGTTCGAGGAAATACCTGGCGGGCAAGAGAAGCGAGGTCTCGGGACTGGATTATTCGGGCCGGAACATTCGGTCTGGAGTTCGCGGTCGCCGGTGGTTCCTTCGCCGGTGCGGTGGTTCTGATGTGCGTCGCGATCAGCTCGGGACAGAGCACCGTCGCCGGTCGTGGCTCCAGGTCGAGTGGTCCGCGCAACTCCTCGACCACGATCACTCCCCCAACCGGCATCGGCTGGCGCCTGCGGGTCGCACCGCGCTTCCCCTGCGTCGGCCGTCCTGAAGCTTGGACTTGCTGGTCCATTTTTCCGAAGGCACCCTGGCCGAGCCAGGCGGGCACGGCCCGCGCGTGTTTCGGGAACGGAGTGAGGACCCCGATGTCTCTTGACCAGTATTACCTGCTCGGCCGGTCCGGATTGCGGGTCAGCAGGCTCGCGCTCGGCACGATGAACTTCGGCGTCGACGGGTTTCACGCCGCTTACGGGAAGTCCGAGGAGGAGGAGGCGCGGCCGATCTTCCGCAAGTACGTCGAGGAGGGCGGCAACTTCGTCGACACCGCGGACTTCTACACCGCGGGCGAGAGCGAGCGGCTGCTCGGCAAGTTCATCGCCGAGACGGGGAACCGGGATCGGCTCGTGCTGGCGTCGAAGTTCACCAACAGCGTCGACCCGGGCGATCCCAACGCGGGCGGCAACGGGCGCAAGCACATGATCCGGTCGGTGGAGGCGTCGCTGCGCCGGCTCGGCACCGACTATCTCGACCTGTTCCTGCTGCACACGTGGGATCGGATCACGCCGGTCGAGGAGGTGCTGCGCACGTTCGACGACCTGGTGCGGGCGGGGAAGATCCGGTACGCCGGGCTGTCGGACGTGCCTGCCTGGTACGCGAGCCGCGCGCAGACTCTCGCCGACGCGCATTCGCTGCCGCCGATGATCAGTCTGCAGCTGCAGTATTCGCTGGTCGAGCGGACGATCGAAACGGAACACGTCCCGGCGGGGCTGGAGCTGGGCTTGGGAATCACCGCGTGGAGCCCGCTCGGCAGCGGGTTCCTGAGCGGGAAGTACCGCAGCTCGTCGAACGGCCTGAGCGGCGAGGGCCGCTTGACCGGCGAGGGCGCCGTGGCGGCCGGGACCTGGACCGCGCAGCAGTGGGAACTGCTGAAGACGCTCGAGACAGTCGCGGACGAGCTGAACGTGACGATGGCGCAGGTCGCGATCAACTGGGTGGCGACGCAGCCCGGCATCGCGTCGGCGATTGTTGGGGCGAGCAGTGCGGAGCAGCTGGACGCGACGATGCACGCGCTCGACTTCACCCTGCCCGCCGACCTGCGCGACGCCCTGGACCGCGCGAGCGAGGTGCCGCCTGCCGGGCCGTACCGGATGTTCACGCCGGACTACCAGTCGTGGCTGATCAACCCCGGCGCGAAGGTGGGCGACAAACCGGAGGGGTATCGGCCGGTGGTACGGAACTGGGCCTCGCCGACGCAGGCGTGAACCGCGCGGGATTCCGCGCTGCAAGAAATGTTTCCCCCGCCCTTTTCAAGATATAGCGCACCCCGGGGCTTGCCGCAAGCCCCGGGGGATGCCGCAGAATCGCTGCTCGACCATGAGAATCCGGCTGTCGGGAGCGAGTGTGGGATCGGTGTGGGCACGATCGGGCTTTGAGACGTGCGGGGATGTCCTGCCGCCGAGAATCCGTCTGGCGCGGCTGCCGAGAGCGCATGCGCGCGACTCGGCGCGACCGCCGCCGTCCGGTCGGTTTCGGCTGGCTGATTGTGCTCGGCCGAACCGTTCGCCGTCGCCGAATCGGGCCGGTGCCGGGAACGGGGCCCTTGCTTTGCCGCCGCTGCAACGCCTGGGGCACGAAGGCGCGCGGAATTGGGTGCGCGCTCGCGCCTGGGTGCCCTCCACGGCACAGCTCGGGGATTCGGCTCAGCCTTCGACGCTCAACCTGCCGCCCTGTGACCGCCGCGTGCGAGGGCGCTCAGGGATGCCAACTGGCCACACGTGCGGCTGGAGCGCACGCCTCGGGCAGCGTCGTCGCGCCGAGCGAGACCGTCACCCACAGGTGGAATCGCCGCCTGGGCGAGGTCGTCGCGCCGGGCCGAATGGCCGCGGCAGGAGAACGCACGTCTTCGCGCTGAGCGAAGCCGTCACCGCAGGTGGAAACCGGCCCCTGGGCAAGGTCGCCACGCCGGGTCGACGTGCCGCGTCAAGCGAACGCGTGTCGTCGCGCCGAGCAAAGCCGTCACCGCAGGTGGAAACCGGCCCCTGGGCAAGGTCGCCACGCCGGGTCGACGTGCCGCGTCAAGCGAACGCGCGTCGTCGCGCCGAGCGAGACCGTCACCGCAGGTGAAACCGCTGCCTGGGCAAGGTCGCCACGCCGGAACCGAATGGCCGCGTCAGGCAAAGGCGCGGGTCGTTCGTGCGGATCGGGCTTCGAGCCGGGTCTAATCCCCGGGCTGCGGACCGAGGCCCCGGCTCTGGCTGGTGCGCCCGGCCCATCCGGCGAACCTGGCCGCCGAACTCGGATCGGGCAGCGCGGCTCCGCCAGCACAGGCCTACCGCCACGAGGCCGCTCACCCGCCAGCACAAGCCCGCCAGCACAAGCCCGCCAGCACAAGCCCGCCAGCACAAGCCCGCCAGCACAAGCCCGCCAGCACAAGCCCGCCAGCACAGACCCACCGATCCAACCCGCTCCACCCAGCCCGGACCGCTCAGCTCACCACGCGAGAAAACCGCGGCAAAACACCAGTCCGCCTGCCCACTTGACAGAAGGTGGACAATAAAAAATCGACGCGTCTTCACCAAGCAATCAGAAGTTCACGCCGAATGTAGATTCAGAATAACAGCAGCGAGGGGCACTTGTCAACTCAGGGGTACGAAGAAGAACTGCGGTCCGAACAGGACTACGTCGCCGGGCTGTATCGGCGGCTCGACGGGGAGCGCAGGAGGGCCAAGGAGCGCTACACCGCTGCCCTCAAACGAAACGACGAGGCGCCGGGCGAGCGGGATGTCGAAGTGCGCGCGCTCACTCGCGAAACGCGGCGGCTTTCGGTTGCCGACTCCGGGTTGTGTTTCGGGCGGCTCGACACCGTCGAAGGCGACCATTCTTACATCGGCCGGATCGGGCTTTTCGACGAGGACGACGAGTACAAACCCGTTCTTCTCGACTGGCGCGCGCCGGCGTCGAGCGCGTTTTACACCGCTACCGCCGCGACGCCCGAGGGCATGCGGCGACGGCGGCAATTCCACACGCGCGGGCGGCAGATCACCTCGTTCACCGACGAGGTCTTCGGCCGGCCCGGCAGCGGCGAGGAGAACGACGCCCTGCTCGCGGCGGTCAACGCGCCCCGTGGGGAAGGGATGCGGGACATCGTCGCGACGATCCAGGCCGAGCAGGACCGCATCATCCGGCTCGACCATCCCGGCGTCCTGGTCATCGAGGGAGGGCCGGGAACCGGGAAAACCGTCGTGGCGCTCCACCGCGTCGCGTATCTGCTGTACACGCAGCGCGAGCGGATGGAGCGCCACGGCGTCCTCGTCCTCGGGCCGAATCCCTCGTTCCTGAACCACATCGGGCGCGTGCTGCCGTCGCTCGGCGAGTCCGACGTGGTGTTCACCACCCCGGGCAGTCTCCTCCCGGGGCTGCACGCGCACGCCGAGGACGAGCCGGAAGTCGCACGGTTCAAGGGGTCTCTGCGGATGCTCGACGTCCTCCGCGCAGCGGTCGCGGACCGGCAGGAGCTGCCCGCCGAACCCGTGCTGATCGAGCTCCGCGACACCACCGTCCGGATCGACGCGGCGACCGCCGAGTGGGCTCGCGACGAGGCACGGCAGAGCGGGCGGCCGCACAACGAGGCGCGGGCGGTGTTCGTCGAGATCGTCACGTACGTGCTCACCGAACGCGCCATGTCGCGCATCGGGCGCGGTTGGCTCACCCGCGACGACAAGGAGGAATGGGAGGACCTCCGTTCCACGCTCGTCAACGAACTCCTCGCCGACCCCGCATTCGTCAAGGCGATCGACCGCCTCTGGCCGATTCTGACCCCGGAAAGCCTGCTGACCACGCTGTACTCCTCCCCCACCCGGCTCAAGGCGGCCGGTGCCGACCCGGCATTGCTGCGCGAGCCGGGCGAGCCCTGGACGGTGTCGGACGTCCCGCTCCTGGACGAGTTGATCGACCTCCTCGGCAAGGCTCCGGACCGCGCGAAACAGCAGGAGGACGCCGCCGAGCGCGAGGCGGAGGCCGAGTACGCGGCCGGCGTGCTCGACATCATGCGGCTCGACCGCGAGGAGATGGACGAGGACATCGGCCTGTCCGCGGAGCACCTGCTCTACGACACCGATCTGGCCGAGCGGTTCGTCGAGCACGACACCCGCGACCTCGCCGAACGCGCCGCGGCGGACCGGGACTGGACCTACCGGCACGTCGTGGTCGACGAGGCGCAGGAACTGTCCGAAATGGACTGGCGGGCGCTGATGCGGCGGTGCCCGAGCCGGTCGTTCACCGTCGTCGGCGACCTGGCGCAGCGGCGGTCGGCGGCGGGTGCGCTCGACTGGGGCACGATGCTGGATCCGTACGTCCCGGGCCGCTGGGCCTACCGTTCGCTCACCGTCAACTACCGCACCCCGGCGGAAATCATGGCCGTCGCGGCGGCGGTGCTGGCCGAGTTCGCGCCGGGGGCCGAGCCGCCGGAATCGGTGCGCGCGTGCGGGGTCCGGCCGTGGTCGAGGAAGGTCTCCGACGACGAATTGCCCGCCGCGGTCGAGGAATTCGTCCGCGCCGAGGCGGGCCGGGAAGGGACGAGCGTCGTGATCGGGCCGCCCGACGTGCCGGGCGCGGTGGCGGCGTCGGAGACGAAGGGGCTGGAGTACGACGCTGTGCTGCTCGTGGACCCGGACCGGATTCTCGAGGACGGACCGCGCGGCGCGGCTGAGCTGTACGTCGCGCTGACCCGGGCGACCCAGCGGCTCGGCGTGCTGCACCGCGGCGCGTTGCCGCCGGTGCTGAACGGACTGGAGGAACGGGGCTAACCGGTCAGGAGCGCAGTTCGGGCGCGAGGACGCTGCTGCGTTTCAACGCCTTCAGCACCACCCCGGTATGCACCGAATCCGCCTGCCGGGACCAGCCGGAACTGCCGACGAACTCGTGCAACGCGGCGATGTCGGGCAAGGTGACGTCAGCGAGCAGCTGATACTCGCCCGTCATCGCCGCCGCGTAGCGCACGTACGGCGAGCCCAGCAGGGCGCGGCCGATGTCGTCGACGTCGTGCGGGCGGCAGCGGATCCACAGCAGCGCCTCGACCGGCAGCCCGAGCACGGCCGGTTCCACCACCGCCCGGATGAACACCTTTTCCTCCCGCCGCAACGCTTCCAGCCGGCGGCGGACGGTCGATTCCGAGATCCCGGCGGCACGGGCGAGTTCCTCGTGCGTGCGCCGGCCGTCCTCGCGCAACGCGCGCACGATGGCGCGTTCGTCGCTGCTGAAGTCCACGCCGTCCGGCTGCCGGGGCTGCGGAGTCGGCTGCGGCAGCGACGAGATCGCCTCCGTCTCGGCCGGGCTCAGCAGCCCGGGCTGCCATTCGTGGATGGTGCGGTAGTACCGCGTGACGGTATCGGCCGTCAGATCGAGCAGGCCGGGGATTGCCGCCATCTCGTCGAACATGAAGGTCGGCAGCCGGTTGCGGTCGCAGAAGACCTCGGCGACCAGTTCGCCCTGTCCGGTGATCAGGTAGCAGAAGCTCGTCTCCGGCCGTCCCGCGAGCGCGGTGCCCGCGGGACGGCCGAGCCCGGCCCGGCAGCGGCCGCGCACCAGCAGCGGCACGCCGTGCGGCGAAACGGCGACAACCGTCACGACGCCGGTGCGCAGCAGGTGTGTCCCGCGCCGGGCCACCGTGCGCTCCGGCGCGTCCAGCACCTCGGCGATCCGCCGCCAGGACGCGCGGCCGTCGACTTGCAGCGCGCCGGCGATCCGGCGGTCGAGCGGGTCCAGCCGTGCGGTCATCAGCCAATACTGTGGCTGATTCCGTCATTTGTCGAGCAAGTCTTGTCCGACCCCAGCACCACGCGCGAAGCTGACGTCGCGAACGGACACCGGGGTCAGGAAGGAAACCAGTGAGCGCTGAGGAGATCTGCTACTTGCCCGCCCGCGAACTGGCCCGGCGGCTGCGCGTCCGCGAGCTGTCCGCCCGCGAGGTGCTGCAGGCCCATCTCGACCGGATCGAGCAGGTCAACCCGCAGATCAACGCCATCGTCACGCTCACCGCCGAGCGCGCGCTGAGCGAGGCCGCGGCCGCCGACGAACGTCTCGCACGCGGCGAGGAGGTCGGTCCGCTGCACGGGATTCCGGTGGCGCACAAGGACACGCACGACGTCGCCGGGGTCCGCACCACCTACGGTTCCCCCATTTTCGCCGACCACGTCCCCGACAGCGACACGCTCGTCGTCGAGCGGATCCGGAACGCGGGCGCGATCACGCTCGGCAAAACGAACGCGCCGGAGTTCGGGGCCGGTTCGCACACGATGAATCCGGTTTTCGGAGCCACGCGCAACCCGTACCGGCGCGAGCTGTCCGCGGGCGGCAGCAGCGGCGGGGCGGCGGCCGCACTGGCCGCGGGTCTGCACCCGCTCGCCGAGGGCAGCGACATGGGCGGTTCACTGCGCAATCCGGCGTCGTTCTGCAACGTCGTCGGCCTGCGTCCGTCGCCCGGCCGGGTGCCGACTTGGCCCGCGACGCTGCCCTGGGAGGCGCTGGGCGTGCAGGGGCCGATGGGCCGGACGGTCGCCGACGTCGCGCTGCTGCTGTCGGTGATCGCCGGGTACGACGAGCGCAACCCGATCGCGCTCGACCAGCCCGCCGCGCCGTTCGCCGGATCGCTCGACGCCGACCTCGCCGGGCTGCGCGTGGCGTGGTCGCCGGACCTGGGCGGGCTGCCGGTCGACCCGGCGGTCACCGCCGTGCTGGAACCGGCGGTGCGGGTGTTCGCCGAACTCGGCTGCCGCGTCGAACCGGCCTGCCCGGACCTCGCCGTGGCCGACGAGGTGTTCCGCACCCTGCGCGGCTGGCTCTTCCACACCGGGTTCAGCGGTCTGCTCGAAGAGCATCCGGACAAGATGAAGCAGACGCTCGCCGACAACATCGCTTTCGGCGCAACGCTTTCCGGTGCCGACATCGCCCGCGCGCAGACGCGGCAGCTGCAGCTCATCACCGGGATGCGCGAGTTCTTCACGCAGTACGACCTGCTCCTCGCGCCGGTGAGCCAGGTGCCGCCGTTCCCGGTGGAGTGGGAGTACCCGGAAGTCGTTGCCGGGCAACCGATGCACGACTATCTGGAGTGGATGCGCTCGGCGTACTCGATCTCGGCGACCGGGTGCCCGGCGCTGTCGGTGCCCGCGGGGTTCACCGAGGACGGACGTCCGGTGGGGCTGCAGATCATCGCGCCGCTGCGGGGCGAGCTAGGACTGTTGCGGGCCGCGCACGCTTTCGAGCAGGCGACCGGGCACGGGAACCGGCGGCCCGTCTTCTGAGCCGCGAGCCGAGGTCCGTGAAGGACTCCTTCCGGGAATCAGATTCCCTCAAGGAGTCCTTCACGGACCGCAGGCAGCGCTTCCCGTTCGCCGCCTGCGCGGAACTCGGCCGCGAATTCTGCCGCGCCGAGGACCTCGCTCGCGCGGGCGGTGATCCGGTCGACGTCAGTGCGCTCCGCGGCAGGCAGCGGTGCGCCGATCCCAGCGCGGGAAGCTGCGGCCGCGCCCAGCAAACGTGCGGCTTCGCGGGCTGCTCCGGTCAGTGCGTGTGCGCCCGCCAACCCTTCCAGCGCCAACGCGATCGCTCGCGGATCGCCGGTCCGGTGCGCGATCTCGTACCCTTCCTGCTGCCGTCGCAACGCCGTCTCCGCATCTCCGCGCAATTCGGCGACGAAACCGAGTTCCGCGAGAATCAACGTGTTCCCCGGCTCGAAATCGACCTGCTTGTTCCACTCGAGCAGCGTCCGCAAATGCTGTTCAGCGAGATCGAGGTCGCCCTCGCGCCGGGCGCCGAGGGCCAGTCCGGTCAGCGCATACATCTCCCCCGGCGTGAAGCCGTGCTCCGCGGCGACCGCGCGAGCCCGGTCATGCAGTTCGCGAGCGGCGACGTAGTCCTTGCGCAGCAGCGCAATCCGGCCTAGCCACGACAGCTGGTACGACGCTTCCGGCCACAAGCCCAGTTCCTCGGCGATCTGCAATCCTTCGATGTGGACCGCTTCAGCGCGCGCGTAATTCCCGGCAAGGGAACTGAGTGCACCGTGTGCGAAGTTCGCCTGCAGCTGACCCCATTTGTCGCCGATTTCGGCGAACAACTCCGCGCAGCGATCGGCGTAACGCCACGCTCCCGCGATATCGCCTCTCGACAGGGCCTGGCTCGCGTGGTCGCCGCTGGCCGCCGCGATCCCCCACCGGTCGCCGGTCGCTTCGAAGGCGGCGAGTGCCTCCAGGGTCAGCGGTTCCGCGCCGGGCAGATCGGCCACTGTGGACAGTGCGTAGCCGATGAACCACTTGGCCCGAGGGCTCGTCGGCAGATCGGCCACGGGACGCCAGTCCGGCCGGTCGCCAGCGAGGATGCCGAGTGCGGTGAGCGTCGCCTGTGCTTCCACGCGCAGGTCCTCGTCGCCGCCGGGCAAACCGAGGGCGGCGCGCAGGGAGCGCATCGCCTCGGCCATCCGGCCGCGCAGGAATCGGTACCACGCCAGCCGGTTCGCCAAGCGCAACGCGTCGTCGGCGCTCCCCCAACCGGCCAGATTCTCCGCTGCGGCACGGAGATTCGGCAGGTCCACGTCGAGGCGCTGCAGCCAGCGCCGTTGGTCGCGGGCGCGGAGACCGGCGTCCGCGGTACCGGCGAACTCGACGTAGTACTCCGCGTGCCGACGCCGCGTCTTCTCGACCTCACCGGCGTCGCGCAGCCGTTCCAGGCCGTACACTGCCACCGACTCAAGCAGCCGGTACCGCGCGTTCGCGGGCACGACGAGCGAGCGGTCGACAAGCTTCGCCAGCAGACCCAGCACCTCGCCTTCTTCGACGCCGTCGCCCGCGCAGACCGCCTCGGCCGCGTCCAGCGAGCAATCCTCGGTGTGCACCGACAACCGTTGCAGCACAAGGCGTTCCGGCTCGCTTAGGAGTTCCCAGCTCCAGTCGATCATCGCGCGCAGAGTCTGCTGCCGGGCGGGCACACCCCGGCGAGTGGTGTCCAGCAGACGGAACCGATCGTCCAGGCGGCGCAGCAACTCCGGTACACCCAACGCGCGCACACGGGTCGCGGCGAGTTCGAGCGCCAGCGGCAATCCGTCCAGTTTCCGGCAAATCTCGGCGACCGCCTCCGCGTCGGCACTGTCCACAGTGTACCCAGTGTCGGCGACCCGTGCGGTGAACAGCTGTGCGGCGCTGTCGTGATCCAGCGGGGGCACCGGGAACTGCGTCTCCCCGGCGAGCCCGAGCGGTTCCCGGCTGGTGGCGAGGATGCGCAGTCCGGGTGCGGCCGCCAGCAGCCGTGCAACGGTCGCGGCGACCGGCTCGATCAGCTGTTCGCAGTTGTCCAGGACGATCAGGGTTTCCTTGCCGCGCAAGGACTCGGCCAGCCGTTGCACCGGATCCGCCTGCACGGGCGCCGCCGCGTCCCGGATGCCCAGCGTCGCCGCGATCGCTTCCACTACCCACTCGATCGGCGGGCACTGGCTGAGCGCGCATTCGTGCCGGTCCATGCCAGTCAGCTCCACAAGCCACGCGCCCGCGGCGAAGTCGCCGCCGAGCCGGTGCGCGGTCTCCAAAGCGAGCCGGGTCTTGCCGACGCCGCCGGGTCCGGTGAGCGTCACCAGCCGGGATTCGCGGACGAGCGTGCTGACCGCCTTGGTCGCGGCGGTCCGGCCGACCAGTTCGGTGAGCGGCACCGGAAGCTGCGGGACGACGGCGGTCAGAATCGGGTCCTGCGCCAGGATCGACCGGTGCAGCGCGGTCAGTTCGGGGCCGGGATCGAGGCCTAGCTCGTCCGCGAGACGGCGGCGGAGTTCGTCGTAGGAGGCCAGCGCCTCGCTCTGCCGACCCGCCGCATACAGCGCGCGCATCTGGAGAGCACGCAGCCGTTCGCGCAACGGATGCTGCCGGACGAGGTCGGCAAGTTCCGCGGTCAGCGCGGTATGTTCGCCAAGCGCGAGCCGCGCGTCGGCGAGGTTTTCTTGCGCGACAAGGCGATCCTCTTCCAGCCGCTGGATGATCGGCTGCGCAAAGGCTTCGTCGGCGAACTCGGTGAGCGTCGGGCCTCGCCACAATGCCAGCGCTTCGGTGAGCAGCTCGGCCTTCGATCGCGGGTCTTCCGCCGTGTTCGCCGCTGCGGTCAACGCCCGGAAGCGTCCGACGTCCACGGCTTCCGGTTCGGTCCGCAGGACGTAACCGGGGGCCTGGAACACCAGCGCGCCGCCCGACCCCGGTTCGGCGCGTTCGAGCGCACGGCGCAGCTGCGAGACCTTCGTCTGCAGGGTGTTGACCGGCTTGCCGGGCAGCTGGTCGCGCCACAGGTCGTCGGCCAGCCGGTCCGCCGACACCGGAGCGCCCTCGTGCACGAGCAGGACCGCAAGCAGGGTCCGGACCTTGGCCTCGGGCACCCGCACCGGCCGGCCGTCGTCGCTGCTCACGGCCAAGGGCCCCAGGATGCCGAATCGCACGGATCCACCGTAACCGCATCCGTGCGCGGACCCCCAGCGAACCGTGCGCGGGCCTCGGCACCGTGGTCGGCAGATCAACGAACTGGAGGGACGACATGTCCGGGAATGCGACCTCGGCGACCGTGCTGGGGCTCGGTGCGATGGGCAGCGCGCTGGCCGGTGCGCTGCTCGAAGCGGGACGGCCGGTGACGGTCTGGAACCGCTCTGCGGACAAGACGAAGCCGCTGGTGGAGCGGGGTGCGGTGGCGGCGGGGTCGGCCGCCGAGGCGGTCGCGGCGAGCGAGCTGGTGATCGTCTGCCTGCTGGACGACGCGTCGGTGCGCGAGGTGCTCAAGACGGCCTCGCTGGCGGGCCGGACGGTGGTGAATCTGACCAACGGCACCCCTCGCCAGGCCCGTGAACTGGCCGAATGGGTCGAGGAGCAGGGTGGGATGTTCCTCGACGGCGGCATCATGGCGGTTCCGCCGATGATCGGGCGGTCGGGCGCGTTCGTGTTCTACAGCGGGCCCCAGGACGTGTTCGACACGCATCGCGCGGCGTTCGACGCGTTCGGCGGCAGCAACTACGTCGGCGAGGACCCGGGGCTGGCGGCGTTGCACGATCTCGCGCTGCTGTCGGGGATGTATGGCCAGTTCACTGGCGTCTTGCAGGCTTACGCGCTGATCCGCAGCGAAGGGCTTTCGGCGGTCGAATTCGCGCCATTGCTGAGCGGATGGCTGACCGCGATGGGCAGCTTCGTCCAGCACGCTGCGGTGGAGGTCGACAGCGGCGACTACACCCAGAACGTCGTCTCGAACCTGGGGATGCAGGCCGCCGCGTTCGAAAACCTGCCCATCGCCGCCGCTGACCAGGGCGTCAGCTCCGAACTGCTCGCGCCGCTGCACCAGCTGCTCCTGCGCCGGGCCGCCGACGGCCACGGCGCGGAAAACCTGACGAGCGTCATCGAACTGCTTAAGAAGTAAGGAGAACTCGGGTGAGTGTGACAGTGATCGGCCTCGGCCCGATGGGCCAGGCCATGGTGCGGTCCTACCTGGCAGCGGGCCACGAGGTGACGGTGTGGAACCGCACCGCGAGCCGCGCCGACGACGTGGTGGCCGCTGGCGCGAAGCGCGCGGGAACGGTCGCGGAGGCGCTGGCCGCGAACGAATTGGTAATCCTCAGTCTCACTGATTATCAGGCGATGTACGACATTCTCGCGCCGACCGAGGACGCGCTGCGCGGAAAGACCGTGGTGAACCTCAGCTCGGACACGCCGGAGCGCACCCGGGTAGCCGCGGAATGGCTGGCCGCGCGCGGCGCGGAGATGATCGCCGGCGGGATCATGGTGCCCGCGCAGGTCGTCGGCACCGAGGGTGCGTTCGTGTTCTACAGCGGCGCGCAGCCGACGTTCGAGCGGATCGAACCGGCCCTGCGCGTCATCGGACGGCCGGACTACCGGGGCGCGGATCCGGGCCTGGCGCAGCTGTACTACCAGTCGTTGCTGGATCTTTTCCTCACGACGCTGTCGGCGTTCCTGCACTCCGCCGCGCTCGTCGGCACCGCCGGGGTGTCGGCCGCGACGCTGGTGCCGTACGCGAACGAGCTGCTGACGTTGGTGCAGACGTCGCTGGACGAGGCGGCGAAGAACGTCGACAGCGGCAGCCACCCCGGTGACGAGGCGAACGCCAAGATGATGGGCGCGACGGCCGACCACATCCTCGCCGCGAGCCGGGACGCGGGCATCGACGTGGCCCTGCCCGCCGCGGTCAAGGAGCACTACGACCGCGCGATCGCCGCCGGGCACGGCCGGGACAGCTGGACCAGCCTGTTCGAGGTGATCCGCGGCTGAGCGCCCGCGGTCTGGGAAGCCGCCCGGGTCGAACGCGGGAGGACCGGCTGACCAGCCTGGTGAGGCGGACGCGGGCGCGGCTGCTGTGCGCATTGGCGGCGGAGTCCTCTGCTGCGGCGTTGGCCGCGCGGCTGGGAGTTTCCCCTGCTGCGGTGCAACATACGAAGACGTTGCGGACGGCGGGGTTGATCACGACTACCCGGGCGGGGTGGGGGTGCATCATTCGCTCACACCGTTGGGGAGGGCGTTTCTCGAGCCGCGGCAACTCCGGCGTGCCCAAAGGATTCTCCTGTTCGTAACAGGGAATGCGCCGATGTCGATCACACCCTCGGCCGGGCTGGGGTCCCGGCCCGGAACGGGGTGGACGGTGTTCTCTGGTCTCGACGAAATCGACTGGGCGGGAATGAAGCACGCGTACGGGCCGGCGACCGATGTCCCGGACCTGCTCCGGGGGCTTGTTTCGCCCGACCCGGTGGTGCGGGAGCGGGCGCTGGACGGCATGGAGGGCGCGGTCCACCACCAGCTCGACGTGTACGACTGCACGGTGGCCGCGCTGCCGTTCCTGCTGGAAGCCGCGGCGACGCCGGGGTTGCCCGGCCGCGCCGGGGTCCTGGGGCTGGTCGCCAGCATCGGCGGCGTGGGGTGGGAAGTGCCGAGCACCGGCCCCGCGGCGGAGGCGGCCCGGACGCTCACGGCGGCGGGTCCGGGTCTGCTGAGCTTGCTGGAGGACCCCGATCGCGAGGTGCGCCGGGCGGTCGCCGGGGCGCTGCCCGGCTGCCTCGACGATCTGGCGCTAGTGACCTCCGCGGTACTGGCCCGGCTGCCGGTCGAGTCCGACGCCGAGGTTCAGGTCGCGCTCGTCGAATCGGCGGGCATGCTGGGCACGGGCGGGGAGATCAGTGCCGCGTTGGAGTCGATGGCCGTCGGCGCGCAGTCAGCCCGGGTTCGGGTCGCTGCGCTGACCGAACGCGTCCGCATCGGGCCCGCGCAAGTGCCAGCGGGGGTCGTCACCGCACTCACCGCGGCGGTGGAGGCTGCCTATGCTGAGGAACCGCCGCCGCCGCGACCGGATCCGGTCAGCACCGAAACCTTGCGCGGCATGCTTCATCAGCGTGGGCTGAGCGACGGGAACAGCGAGCCGGCGCCGCATCTAGACCGCCTCGTCACGGACGTCAGCTGGGCGTTCGGCGACCGGGTTGCCGCGCGCTCCGCATTCATCGCGGCGCAGTTACGCGCCGCGAACTGGGCGCAGCGCTACCACGCTGTCTTTGCCGCCCAGACGCTGCTGTTCGGCTGGCGAGGCGACCACAGCGAACTGGTCTCCCTGATCGGCGACCAGCTGGACGACTCGCCGCCGAGGCTGCGCATGCAGGCCGCCACCACGTTGTCGATCATCGGCGAACTCGCCGCTCCGGCCGCGGACGCGCTCGTGGCCTGCATCGAATCGGCTCCCCGCACCGGTGAGTACACCCCGGCCGGTTCCCTGGCGTGGACAGTGCCGAACCCGTACAACGGCGGCGGCGACGTTGGCCCGCTCATCCGCGCGCTGTGCCACAGCGGCGACAGCCGGGCTTTGCCAGTGCTGAGGTGGCTGCTCGAACAGGATCCGGTGCCGAATCACCTCAATGGGCATATCGCCGGTCTGGGATCGCAGGCCGCGGAACTGGTTCCGCTGATCCGGCAGCGCCTGCGAGATCTCGGCGCCAACGACGACCAAGCCCGGGAAACCCTGTGCCGCTCCTTGGCAGAGATCGGGCCCGCCGCGGCCGAAGCAGCACCGGAGGTCCTGGCCGCGCTGGAATCCAATCCGGCACAGGCCGCCTCCATCCTGACCAGGATCGGCGCCGGCGCCGAGGCCGTTCCGCTGCTGCGACCACTGCTCAAGAACCCGGACAACGGAACCGCGGCCAGTGCCGCGACGGCGCTGTGGCAACTGGACAAGGACTCCGAGACCGCACTGCCAGTCATCCTTCGGGCGTTGCGCGAGGGCGACAACTCCACAGCCAGTGCGGCCGCGGTAGGCGTGCGGAACCTGGGCCCAGCCGCCGCAGCGACGATTCCGGCGTTGCGCGCGCTGCTCGATCGTGTCGACGAATACGGATGGCTGCACCAGAACGCCGCGACCGCGTTGTGGCGGATCACCGGCGATCCCGAGCCTGTGGTCGCCGTCCTGCAGTCGGTCTGGACGCGCAGCCGTCGCCGCTGGCCCGGTATCGCGCGAGACCTCACCGAACTCGGGTCTGCGGCTGCCCCTGCCGCGCCGTTGCTGCGAGAGGCGCTCGCGTCGCCGCGCCGCTATCTCGTCGAACGGGTCGCCAAATCCGATGACGGCTTGGCCAATGACATCGACATCGTTGGTGACGAAGCCTTTCAGCGCGATGCCCGCACGGTGCTGGCGTCGATCGACGTCATTCGTCGAGAAGACGATCGTCGTGATGGGAGCCGTAAAACTCGGCTTGGCGGCGCATGAGTTCGCGCATCGGAGTGCCTCTCGGCGTTCCGTAGACAGTGCCCGGGAAATCCAGGGTGCGCTGCAGTTCCCACAGCTCGTCGTGCCGGTCCGGGGAGAACAGTTCGGCCGGGTCCCCCGCGGCGATCCAGCCGATGGGAAGCACCGTGCCGGGTTCGAGACGGGAGTTGACGTGCAGCACGCTGTTGATCCGCAGCTCGGACCCGGCTCCGGCGACTGAACCCGGGAACAGCGAGGCACCGGTCGCGACGAACACCTCGTCCTCGATCACGGCTCCGTTGACGTGGGCGTGCGGCCCGATCAGCACCGCGTCCCCAAGCTTCGCGGGCTGCGCGGACCGGCCGCGGACCAGGGCGTTCTCCATGACCACTACGTCCGAACCGGTGCGGACCTCCCCGTCTTCCGCGGTCAGCACCGCGCCGTGCAGGATTCGGGCTCGTTCGCCGAGGACGACTGCGCCGCACAGCACCGCGGTCGGGGCGACGTACGCCGACTCCGGGACCACCGGGCGTTGTCCTCGATGTTCGATCAGCATCGGTCCACGCTAACCCGCCGTCCGTTTGGCCGTCGCCCTGCCGGGATATCCGGTTCCGGACGCTGGCAGGAGGAAGCCATGACGGAACCGTTCGCGGTCGGCGCCGGGACGTCGTCGGCCGAGGGTGAGTTGACTGTGCCCGCCGATGCTGCCGGGGTGGTGGTTTTCGCGCACGGCTCGGGCAGTTCGCGGCACAGCCCGCGCAACCAGGCGGTCGCCCGGACCCTGCAGGACCACCGGTACGCGACGCTGCTGTTCGACCTGCTCAGCCAGGAAGAGCACGACCGGCAGCGCTTCGACATCGGGCTGCTGCGGGACCGGTTGCTGCGCGCGCTGGACGAGCTCAGCCAGCATCCCGCGGCGGGCGGATTGCCGGTGGGGCTGTTCGGGGCCAGCACGGGAGCCGCCGCGGCGTTGAGCGCGGCGGCGAGCCGGCCGGACGTCGTGCGGGCGGTGGTTTCCCGCGGCGGCAGGCCGGATCTGGCCGAGGACGTCTTGGCGGAGGTGCGTTGCCCGGTGCTGCTGATCGTCGGGGGCAACGACGACACCGTGCGCAGGCTGAACAAGGCGGCTGCGGCCCAGTTGCCGGGCGACCGGGAGCTCGTGGTGGTGCCGGGGGCGGGGCACCTGTTCGAGGAGCCCGGCGCGTTGGAGCAGGTCGCCGACGCAGCCGCCGCGTGGTTCGACCGGCATCTTCCGGACGGCGGCGACCACGCCTTCGCCCTGTGACGCCGTTGCTCAGGGCAGTCCCGGCAGGAGCTTGTCGAGCGTGATCGGCAGGTCCCGCACCCGAACCCCCGTCGCGTGATGGACCGCGTTGGCGATCGCCGCCGCGGTCCCGACGATGCCGATTTCGCCAATTCCCTTGCTACCCATGGGATTGAGGTGCGGATCGGTTTCGTCGAGCCAGTCCGCGCGCAGGTCTTCCACGTCCGCGTTGGTCGCGATGTGGTACTCGGCGAGGTCGTGGTTGACGACATGCCCGAACCGCGGGTCGAGGACGCTGTTTTCGTGCAGCGCCATCGACAGGCCCATGACCATGCCGCCGAGCAGCTGCGAGCGCGCGGTGACCGGGTTGACGATCCGGCCGACCGCGAACGTGCCGTGCAGCCGCGACACCCGGACTTCGCCCGTGTCGGCGTCGACGCGCGCCTCGGCGAACTGTGCTCCGAACCCGTATGTCGAGTATTTCTTGTCGTCCGGGTTCTTCGGGGTGTCGGCCTGTGCCTCGTCGCCATCGCCGGGGTCCGAGCCGTATTTGTCGCGGAACGCCTCCGCGGCCGCGACCACTGCGGAACCCCACGACGCGGTTCCGGTCGACCCGCCGGCCACCGTGGCTTTGGGAAGATCGGTGTCGCCGATCCGGATGTCGACGGAATCGACGGGCACGTCCAGTGCGTCCGCCGCGATCTGCGGCAGGATCGTCCACGCGCCCGTCCCCAGGTCGGCCGCGCCGATTTCGACGGTATAGCGGCCATTCTCGTATCGGATCGTCGCGCTCGATCCGGGCATCCGCTTCGCGGGGTACACCGAAGCCGCGACGCCGCTGCCGACCAGCCATCGCCCGTCTCGGCGGCCACGCGTCCGGGAGTCCCAGCCGAAGCGTTCGGCTCCGGTGCGCAGGCATTCGACCAGGTGCCGGCTCGAGAAGGGGAGGCCGGTTTCGGGATCCTTCTCCGGTTCGTTGCGCACCCGCAGGTCGATCGGATCGACACCGAGCGCTTCGGCGAGTTCGTCCATCGCCACTTCCGGGCCGAACATGCCCGGGCACTCCCCCGGCGCGCGCATCCACGACGGCACCGGCACGTCGAGCCGCGCGAGCCGGTGACTGGTGGCCCGGTTCCGCGCGGCGTACATCATCCGCGCGGGGGCCGCGGTCTGCTCGGCGAACTCCTTGATCCGCGAGGTCTGCTCGACGACGGCCATGTCGAGCGACTCCAGCCGTCCGTCGCGGTCGGCGCCGAGCCGGACCCGCTGGATCGTCGGCGTGCGGTAGCCGGCCAGGCTGAACATCTGCTGCCGGGTCAGCGCGAGCTTCACCGGACGGCCCGGCACAGTCCGGGCGGCCAGCGCGGCGAGCACGACGTTGGCGTGCGGCATCCCCTTCGAGCCGAAACCGCCGCCGATGTAAGGGCAGATCACCCGGACGCGCTCGGCGGGCAGGCCGAAAGTCTTCGCCACAGTGGACCGTACCGAGTGGACGCTCTGGGTCGAGTCCCACAGCGTCAGCACGCCGTCGTCCCACAAGGCCGTCGTTGTGTGCGGTTCGAGCGGGTTGTTGTGGTACATCGCCGTGGTGTAGGTCTGGTCCACAGTCACGGCGGACGCGGTCTCGAGGTCGCCCTCGCTCGTGTCGGTCGCGAAGCTCGGGTTGACCTTGTCCGGCTGGTACAGGTCGGGATCGTCGGCCTTGAGCTCAGCGACGAAGGGATCGGTCTCGTATTCGACGTCGACGAGTTCCGCCGCGTGCCGTGCGGTTTCGGAAGACTCAGCCAAGACGAGCCCGATCACCCTGCCGCGAAACGGTATTTCGCAATCCTGCAGCACCGCGAGTTCCGCGTCGTCGGTGTCGGCGAGCCGCTCGGCGGTGAAGGGAGTGATCAACGCGCGGACACCGTCGAGGGCTTCCGCTTCGACGCCGCTGATCCGCAGGCAACGACCGCGGGCGATGGCCGCTTGAATCGGATGGCAGTACAGCGGTGCTTCGGCGGGGTGTTCGTAGGCATACGGCGCGGTTCCGGTGACCTTCGCCGGACCGTCGCGGCGGGTGAGCCCGCGTCCGATCGCCCGGGGTTCGAGCAGTCCGGTCATCGGTCGCGCTCCTCGGTGGTCAGGTCGCGCAGCACCGCGATCAGGGTGCGGGCGGCGAGCGGGATCTTGAACGCGTTCCCTCCGTCGAGGCCGTCCAACGCCGTGGCGTCCGCGAGCTCGGCATCGGCTGCCGCGCGGAAGACATCCGCACTGGGCCGGTTGCCGCGCAGGACTTCCTCTGCCCGCTCAGCGCGCCACGGTTTGTGCGCTACGCCGCCGAAAGCCAGCCGCACGTCTTCGATAACGCCGTCTGAAATGGACAGTCCAACTGCGACAGAGACGAGCGCGAAGGCGTAGGAGGCCCGGTCGCGCACCTTGCGGTAGGTCGAACGACGCGACCAGGAAGTGGCGGGCAGCGTGATGTCGGTGATCAGTTCGCCGTGTTCGAGGACGGTGTCGCGTTCCGGGTGCTCACCGGGGAGGCGGTGCAGGTCCGCGAAGGGCAGCGTCCGCTCTCCGGACGGGCCGAGCACGTGGACGCGCGCGTCGAGCATCGTCATCGCCACTGCCATGTCGGAGGGATGCGTCGCGACGCACTGTTCGGACGCGCCGAGGATCGCGTGATGGCGCGTGTAGCCGCCGAGGGCCGAGCAGCCGGAGCCGGGTGAACGCTTGTTGCACGGGGTCGTGACGTCCTGGAAGTAGACGCATCGGGTGCGCTGCAACGGGTTCCCGCCGACGGTGGCCATGTTCCGCAGCTGCGGCGACGCTCCGGACAGCAGCGCTTCGGCCAGCACTGGATACCGTTCCCGGACCCGCCGGTCGGCCGCGAGGTCGCTGTTGCGGACGCCCGCGCCGATCACCAGTTCGCCGTCGTTCTCGCGGATCTCGGTCGACATCAAGCCGGTCACGTCGACGATGCGCTCCGGGCGGGCCACCCCCAGTTTCAGGTGGTCGACGAGATTGGTGCCGCCGGCGAGGAACATCGCGGACGGTTCGGCCGCCACTGCCCGCACCGCCTCGGCCGTCGTCGCCGGTTTGCCGTACGCGAAGGGCTTCATCGCTGCTCTCCCGCCTCGCGGATCGCCGCGACGATCCCGGCGTAGGCACCGCAACGGCAGAGGTTTCCGCTCATCCGCTCGGAGATTTCCTCGTCAGTCCATTGCGGAGTGTCGGCCACCGACTTGGTGACGTAGCTCGGCGCGCCGTCGCCGAACTCGGCCAGCAACCCGGCCGCGGAACAGATCTGGCCGGGCGTGCAGTAGCCGCATTGGAACCCGTCATGGTCCACAAACGACTGTTGCAGCGAATGCAGCTCACCGTCCTCGGCCAGGCCAGCGGCGGTGGTCACCTCGGTGCCGTCGCAGGTGAGCGCGAGGGTCAGGCACGACAGGACTCGGCGGCCGTCGAGCAGAACCGTGCAGGCCCCGCATTGGCCGTGGTCGCAGCCCTTCTTGGCGCTGTAGTTGCCGATCTGCTCCCGCAGCAGATCCAGGAGGGTGCGGCGCGGGTCCACGGCGAGCCGGTGCTCGGTCCCGTCGACGCGCAGCGCGATCGTCCGGACCGCACTGGCGGTTTCCGGGATGGGTTCCGTCTCGGCCGGTCGCATACCGCCGCCATACCCGCTCACCCCGCGCCCAAACCTCTGCCTGGTCGAGGGCAGGTTGTCGGCTCCCTTGCCGCCGTGGACCGCGACCGCACGAACTCGCTCACAACAGCGTCCCCAACGGGCCGAGGTCGAGGTTCAAATCCGCGGCGGAAAGGTCGTACCGGTCCCGGAGTTCGGTCAGCCGTTCTTCCAGCAACATGAGGGTCAGGCCGAGGCGTTCCTCCTGCGCCTCGGTCAGCCCGCCCTCCTCGACGCGGCGCAGGGCCTGGCGTTCCATCAGCTGCCGGAGCAGTTCGATGATCGTCAGAACCAGCTTCATCAGGTCGCGTTCCACCGTGTCCGCGTCGGTTTCGAGGCGGGTGGCCAGCGCGTCGGCCTTGGGCATCGGCCCTCCTTTCACCAGGGCGCCGGGCAGTCTTCGCGGACCGAGGTGATCAGCGCGCGCAGGGAGATGTGCACCAGATCGACCTCGGCGACCGACAGCACCAGGTCGCCGGTGAGCACCACGCCCCCGGCGAGCAGCCGGTCCAGCAGGTCGACCAGGGCGAGCCGGTCGGTTTCCTCGACCGCGCCCGTCACGAGATCCCCGCGAAGGAGTACGGGGCCCACGGGCCGGTGACCTCGACCTCGACTCCGGCGACCTCCGATTGCCGCAGGTCCGCGAGCCGCTCCAGGAAGCGTTCGCGGCCGGCGTCGGGGACCAGGCAGGCCAGGTTGAGGATGTTGCGGTCGGCGCGGCCGGTGAGGGCGGGGTCCTGGGTGCGGTGCCGGTGGAGGTCCGCGGACAGCTCCGCGAGTTCCCGCTCGATTCGCTCGGCGACCGCGAGCGCCTCGTTCGTCCGGGTGTCCCGCGCTTGGCGTTGGCGGAGTCGTTGCCGCAAGTAGGACCGTCCGTCGGCGGGCGCTTCGGCAGCGGGCTCTTCGGCAGCGCGGAGCGAGGCGAAGACTTTCACGCCCCATTCGGCGTGGTCCCGGACCCGGCGCAACGCTTCCGAGAATTGCGCGGAATGCTCGGTGAGCATTTCCCGGACCCGGCCCTCGTCGCGGTAGATCGTCGCCATCCGCAGCGGCAGCACGCTCGTCCGACGGCTCGCCTCGTCCACGACGGCGTTGTGCGCTCGGGCGATTTCCTCCAGCCACGGAAGGTGCTGCAAGGACGCTTCGTCGAACCCTTCGTCCGGGGCCGGGCTGGCCAGCGCGGTCAGCCCGGCCTCGGAAAAGGCGGAAACCGGCTGCTCGCGGAGCCCGGTGATACCCTCCGCCGGGTTTTCCGCGGCGAATTCCGTGACTGCGTAGCAATACCAGCTCATTGTTCCGCTCGCTCTCCCCGCGCGAGTTCGAGTTGCGCGCGCAGTCGTTCGTTCTCCTCGAGCAGATCCTTGCGCTGCGAGCCCGAAGACAGGGACGGGTCGTGCTCCCACCAGTCGATGCCCATTTCCTTGGCCCGCTCGACCGACGCGACCAGCAACCGCACCTTGATGGTCAGCAGCTCGATGTCGAGCAGGTTGACCTGGATGTCCCCGGCGATCACGATGCCCTTGTCCAGCACCCGTTCCAGGATGTCGGCGAGGTTCGCGCCGCCGCCGGAACCGCCCGGGCGGGACACGGCGGCCGGTCTCCCGGCGGCCAGGCTGGACTCGCTCATCTGCTGCCTCCTCGTCACCGCGCCGCGACGGCGCGGCGGCCCCGAGGACGTTCGTCCTCGGGTTCGTCGTCTTCCTCTTCGTCTTCCTCGTCGAGGTCGTCCTCGTCTTCCTCGGGAAGGTCTTCGTCCTCGGGCTCGTCGTCGCGGTCCTCTTCCTCGCGCGGTTCGTCCTCGCCGCCGTCCTCGCCCTCGTCGTCCCGCACCTGCTCCGGGGAGCGCACGACCTCGCCGTCGCGGATCTCGCCGCGCCAGCCGTCGCCCGAGGCCTCCCCCGCCATCGTGATGAACCGGCGGAAGTGCTTGAGGTCCAGCCGCGCCCGGCGACCCTGCGCGCGCCAGATGTTGCCGGTCTTCTCGAACAGCCCGGCCGGGTAGTACTCGATGACCAGCAGGACCTTCGTCAGGCTCGGGGCGAGTTCGTGGAAGGTCACGACGCCCTTGATCGTGCCCTTGGCCCCGTCGGTGGTCCACGCGATCCGCTCGTCGGGGATCTGTTCGGTGATCGTGGCCTTCATCGACCGATTCGACCAGAAGATCTTGAACCGCCACTGCGACGTCGTGTCGTCGGTCTGCTCGGCGCTCGTGACGCCCTTGGCGAAACTGCTGAACTTCTGGAATTCGGTCCACTGGTCGTACGCCTCGCGGACCGGCACGCCGATGTCGATGTCCTCGATGATGTTGATGATCTTCTTGCCGCCGGACCCTTTGCCGCGCTTGCCGAACAGCCCCGACACCGAGTTCTTGAGAGCGGTGCCACCGGCCTCGACGGCCGCCCGCACCGGGGATCTCCCTTCGGCGATCTTCTCGCCCGCGCTGAACAATCCCTTCAGCGAGCCGCTGCCGCCCGCGTCGACCAGCCGCCGGGACGCCTCGCCCAGTTTGCTGCCCGCCGAGGACATCACCTGTTCGGCCTTCGCCTGCGCGTATTCCTCACCGGCATGCAGCAGTTGTTCCGTCGCAGGGTTGCGCGAGGCCAGTTCCCGAAGCTTCGCCAGGGGACCGAGTTCGTCGTTGTCAGAACGGGATTCAGCCACGGTTCACCCCCGAGGTGCCCGAGGAGCGCTTCTGCGTACGGCCGCCCGAGGACGTCCGTTTCCGCGAAGTCGAACTCGACGAACTGCCGGACGACTTGCGCGACCCTTGCGTCGCACGCGGTTTCGCCGGACGTTTGCGCGCACGGGGCCGGGTTTCGCTTTCTTCCGCACCGCCGTCCTCGTTGTCGTCGGCGTCTTCCGGCTCCTGATCGTCCGAGTCGTCGCGACCGCTGACCGCCGCCGGCAGACCAGCGGCCTTGTCCCGCAGGGTGTCGGTGTGCTCTTGCAGCGAACTGGCCAGCCGCCCCGCCTGGTGGGTCAGGATGTCCGCGGCCAGGGTCTTGCCCGCGCCCAGCACCTCGTCCCGCACCTGATCGCGGACCCCGGCCAGTTCGGGCGACGAAGCCAGCTCGCGCGTGACGTCCGACAGCAGCTTCTTCGGGTCCAGGTTCAGCTTCCGCCCGACGAGCCAGGCGCCCATGGTGATGGCCAGTTTGGCTTTCTTCCGTCTCCCGAGCACGTAACCGCCGACCACGGCGGCCGCGACCTTCATTCCCGGTGTCATCTGTTCGCTCCGTTCATCCGGCAACCCCCCGGTCGAATTCTTCGAGCAGATCGAGTATTTCGTCTTCTCTGCGGTCGAACTCCTCTTCGGTGATCCCGCCGTCCACCAGTTCCTTTTCCAGCGCAACGAGCTCCCGTTGCAGCTGTGCGATCTGCTCCTGCTCGGCGGCGTCGACGACCTGCCCGGTCACCCAGACCACGCCCCGCACCGGCGCCAGCGGAAGCAGGAGAATCTCGCCGAGCAGTCCCACTATTCGTCCTCGGTAAAGCTGTACGGAGGCAGCGGTCCTTGTGCGCGAACCTCCGCCACTTCCTCGACCAGGGTCGTCAACCGCTGCACCGCGTCCTGGAATTCCGCCAATTTCTGCTGCGGCACCAGGAACGAGCAGTTGAAAAAGCATCCGTCGACCCGCGGTCCCGGAGCATGCTCGGACGCCAGCGGAAGCAGGTAGCTCAGCACCGCGTTGGCGTCCTCGCCTTCGCGCTCCTCCAGCCGTCCGGCGACCAGTTCGCCGAACCGCACCTGCTCCGCCTGCCCGCGACCGGCGTCCTCCCGCAAGGTCGCGGCCAAGTTCCGGATTTCCTCGTCCCCGGCGAGAATCTGGCCGAGTACGGCCTCTTCCCGGTGCGAGACTTTGACGTTCATCTCCACGTGTCCGCGGACGCGTTGCAGCGCAGCCGTGTACACCTCGGCTTTCGCCGCGATCTCCTCCGCGACAGCGGTGTCGTCGTCCGCGACGACACCGAAGCGCATCGGCAGCGTCGGCCCCTTTTCGCACAATGCCTGCAAGATCTCTTGGTGGGCAAGAAGATCCCTGCGCTTCGCCCGCAGTTCACCCTCGACATCGCCGACCACCGCACGGAGTTCGTCTCCGGCCGCCAGCACCCGAGCGGGCGACGGCGACGGCCCGACGCCGCGCAGATCGCCCACCTCCGCGGGATGATCGGCGAACGTGATGCCGTACAGATAAGTGCTCATTCGCTCGACCTCGCACTGCTGCGCCGGCTGCGAGCGCGCGGGCGTTCTTCGGGCTCTTCGTCCTTCTCGTCCTTGTCGCTGGACTTCTGGAACTGCTCGGCGAACGTCTCGACCGCACCGGTCAACGCGCCTTTGGACTTCCCCTTGGCGCCTTTCTCGGTCACCTCGCCCAGCAAGTCGGGCAGCGTCGTGGCACTCGAAGCACGGGTGAGATCCAGCCGGTTGCACGCTTCGGCGAACCGCAGATAAGTGTCCACACTGGCCACGACGATCCGTGCGTCCACAGTGAGCAATTCGATGCCCACCAGCGAAACCCGCACGAACGCGTCGATCACGAGACCCTTGTCCAGGATCAGTTCGAGGATGTCGTAGAGGTTTCCGGTGCCCGGCCCGCGTTGCAGCTGGCCGTTCTGGCCCTGCCGTCCGGTCGCCATGGTCATGAAATCGCCTTCCCTTCTTCACGCGTCGATCTGGCCGCGCGCGTACTTCCGGACCTGCTCGTAGCCGAGGAAGCCGCCCTGTGCGTCGACCCGCACGCAGTACGTGGCCATCAGGCTGGTGGTGTCCGGAACCCGTTCCAGCTCAAGCACTTCGACCAGCAGCTTCCATCCGTCGCCGTCCCGGGTGAACGCCGACACGGATTCGATGTCCTTTTCGGTCAGCTCCTCGAACACCGCACGCGCGTCGCGCATGAGCCCGGCGGGCGACCGGCTGTTTTCAGCCATCACGCCTCCGGCCGTCGTCGCGTCCACTCTCGTCAGGCCGATGAAACATGTGGAGTCGGCTACCCCGGGTGCTCCGGCCAAAACTGCCTACTCGCCAGGAACATCGAAATTGCGCCGAACAGCGCAGCGCCGCCCACCAGTCAGCGCAGAATCGAACGCTCAGTAGCGGACCGCGCGCGAAGCGCTCTGTTCCCAACGGAAAGCACTGTCTGTCCAAGAAGGACAAACCGCGGCCGTCCGCAGTGGATCGCGGACGGTCACGAAATCACCACCGCCACCGCATTCCGTGAATTCCGGCCCCCTGCCCGGTCCGGATCACGTGCGCGGGCACGCCGGGCCGCAGCCGGACCTCCGCGGTCTCCTGCTCCGGCCCGGACGGCGAGTCCTGCCGGTAGGCCACGCATTCGGCGGGCAGCGCCGCGGGATCGAAATGCACTTCCAGCAGGTGTTCCGCGATCGGCAGCCGGAACCGCCGGTCGTAGCGCGAATCCGGTTCCTCGTCGCGGAACGCGAACCGGTACTCGACGATCCCCGTCTCGCCTGGCGCCAGCGGATGGTCGAGGACGAGTTCCGTCACCGAGAACGCCTGTTCCGGCGTCGTCCGCACGACGCCGGGCCGGCAGTACCGCGCAGACACCAGCGCCGGCGACTGCCCGGGTGTGAACCCGCGCAGCGCGACGATGCGCACGAACGCCGGTTCGTCCAGCGCCCGCAGCACTTCCCGCACGTGAAGACCGCGCATCCGTCCCACGGCGTCGACGTGCAGGGTTTCGTGCACGCTGACCGATTCCGGCGAAGAGTCCTCGAACGAGTTCAGCACCATCGGAAGCAGGCTGCGGTTCTCCCACAACCGGTCCCAGCGCGCCGCGCGCGGGGCCGGGGCGCCGGTGCGCGGCCGGTCCAGCAGCGCGCGCAGCGTCCCCGGCGGGACGTCCAGGACCGGCTCGAGCAAAGCCAGTGCCCGCAACGATTCCGGCCGTTCCGGACGGCTGCGCCCGGTGCGCCAGGAGCTGAGCGTGGTCGTGCTGACCGGTACGCCCGAGGCCGCGAGCCGTTCGCGCAGCCGCGCCAGCCCGAGGCCGCTGCGCTCGATCGCCAGCGTCAGGGCGCGTTCGAAGGGCCCCTCGGCCAGTGCCTTGGCCAGCCGCTCCCCGCCCGGAGCCGGGGCGAACAACCGCATTTCGCCTCTCCTGGAAAAAACGGACCGGTCGAGACGGATTCTCGGCATCCGTTCACCGGTTGGCAACCCGCCGAAAGTCGCGTCGCCGCCGCTTGCCCGCTACCGGCGGTTCGGCGGATTCCGCCGCCCGGCCGCGCTGCTTACGTTCGGAAGCGTCCCCCATCGGAAACTGTCCCCAAGGAGCGACATGCGCGCACTCACCCGGGCCCTCGCCGTGCTGACCGGTTCCTGCGCGGTGCTCGGCGCGTTCGCCGTGACCCCCGCGTCCGCGAGCCCCGCGGCGCCCGCCGCCCAGCCGTCGATCATCGGCGGCAGCACCGCGCAGAACCCCGGCTACATCACGCGCTTCAACGGCCACGCGAACGGCTACACCTTCTTCTGCACCAGCACCCTGATCGGCAGCCGCTGGGTCCTCACCGCGAAGCACTGCATGTACGACAACAACGGACAGCGCCTCACCGACATCGACCTGTACATCGGTTCCAACAGCGCCAGCGGCGGCGTGCACGCCAAGGCCGCCTCCACCTACGTCTACTCCGGCGGCGACCTGGCGCTGATCAAACTGAACACCGACGGCGGCAGCACGTACGCCCGCCTCGCCAGCAGCTCCGACGACGCGCAGGAAGGCGACAGCGCCACCGTGTACGGCTGGGGCGCGACGCAGAGCACCGACGAGGGCCACCACCAGTCGAGCGTGCTGAAGAAGGCCGAGGTGACGATCTCGAACACCCAGGACAGCGACAACTCCGGCGGACCGGCCATCACGGCGAGCACCCCGAACGGCGCGGTGGCGGGCGGCGACTCGGGCGGCCCGATGGTCGACGGCGGGATCCAGGTCGGGGTGTGCTCCACCAGCGACCGCTCCAGCGTCACCACCTACGGCAGCGTGGCCGCCGGGCGGGACTGGATTCAGCAGGTCTCCGGGGTCTGATCGCCGCGGGCCCTGGTGCACGTCGTCCGTGAAGGGCTCCTTGAAGGAATCTGATTCCCCCAAGGAGTCCTTCACGGACAGCCCGGTGGCGGGAAAGGCGGGTCAGCTGAGCTTTTCCAGCGCCTTCTCCGCTGATCCGGCGTCCTTCTCCATTCCGCGCCACGGGTCGTCCTTGCGCGCCAGCCGCCGGTGCAGTTTGTCCGGGCCCCAGCCGTTCGGCTCGGCCTTGCCGAGTTCCGTCCAGTCCAGCGGGGTCGCCGACGCCGCGCCGGGGCGGGCGCGCAGGGAGTACGGGGCCACGAACGTCTGGGCGTAGCCGTTGCGGTTCGCGTCCACGAAGACGCGGTCGCCGCGCCGGTCCTTGCGCTGGGCGGTGGTCAGGTGCTCCGGGTCGGCCGCGGCGATGCGGTCCGCCAAGGCTCGGGAGAGTTCCAGGACCACGTCCGTGGTCGCCGTGGCGTCGAGGGGCGCCACGACGTGGAAGCCGCGTCCGCCGGTGGCCTGGAGGTACGCGGCGAGACCGGCGTCGGCGTAGTGGTCGCGGATGCGGCGGGCTGCGGTGCGCAGGTCGGCGACGTCGGTGCCGTCCGGCGGGTCCAGATCGAGCACCAGCAGGTCCGGCCTCTCCGGAGCGTCCACAGTAGACAGCCAGACGTGGAACTCCACCGTGCCCTGGTCCGCCAGGTACAGCAGGGAATCCTCGTCGTCGCACACGACGTACTCGTCGGTCCCGCCGCCCCGGCGCGGCACGCGTTCGGTGCGCAGCCACGACGGGAAGTGCTCGCCCGGATGCTTCTGGAACCACCCCTCGGACTCGATGCCGTCCGGGTACCGCCGCAGCGTGAGGGGGCGGCCGCGCAGGTGCGGCAGCATCGCGGGCGCGACCGTGCGGTAATGCTCGACGACGTCGCCCTTGGTGAGACCGTCGGCGGGGTAGAAAACCTTGTCAGGATGGGAAATCTTCACGGGTGCTCCCGGATCACGTCGGACGGCTTCTTGTCCTCGCGCAGGCCGGTGAACCTCGGGTGCCGCAACCGGCCGTCGCGGGTCCACTCGGAGAACCCGATCTGGGCGACCAGCTCGGGCCGCACCCAGCGCGCACCCGGCTCTCGCACCGGATCGGCGAACGGCGAACCGTCCGTTTCGCGCCGGACCAGTTCGGCGTGCAGCGAGGTCAACAGCCGGTGGTCGAACCCGGTGCCGACTTTGCCCGCGTACCGCAGCCGCCCCTTCTCGTGGTAGCCCAGCAGCAGCGCGCCGAAACCGATGCGGCTGCCCTGCGGGGCGGTGAACCCGCCGATCACCATCTCCTGCCCCTGCTGGCACTTGAACTTCAGCCAGTCCGGCGAGCGGCCGTGGTGGTACGGCGCGTCGGCGCGTTTCGCGATCACGCCCTCCCAGCCGCGGCGGCACGCCTCCTCGAAGTACTTCTCGCCCTCGGTGTTGCGGTGCGAGGACAGGCGGAGCGGGTCTTTGAAGGTGAAGGCGTCGCGCAGGATCGACTTGCGCTCGCGCAGGGGAAGCGGCGTGGTGTCCTGCTCGTCGTAGTACAGGAGGTCGAAGAGGTAGTAGTACACGCGCACGCCGGTCGCGCGGGCGCGCTCCGGATCGGTCAGGTGGATGCGCGGCTGGAGCGCGGCGAAACTGGTCTGGTCCCCGTCGAACGCGACGATCTCCCCGTCCGCGACGAATCGCGGTCCGCCTTGCGCGGCAAGGGCTTCCACGATCTCGGGGTACGCGTTGTCCATCACCTTGCGGTTGCGGGAGTACAGCGTGGGCGTGCCGCCGTCGCGCACGCAGATCGCGCGTACGCCGTCGAGCTTGCGCTCGTAGATCCAGTCCTCGTCGGAAAAGCGGCGGTCGGTGAGGGTGGCGAGGGTCGGCTCGCGCCAGCCAGGACCAGTCATTCGAGGTCCCGGTTGGTGCGTCCGGTGAGCACGGATTCGAGCTGGGTCTTCGCGGGTTTGCGGCGGCGGTCGGCGCCCTCGTCGTCCTTTCGATCAGCAGCCACTGCTCCTGGCCGGAAGAGTCGCGGCGGATCAGGGAGAAGGCGCCCTTCAGCTTCTCGCCGTGCAGGCAGACCTTGAGATGGCCGTCTTCGAGGGCTTGGTCGGCCGGGTCGTCGGTGAGCACGTCGAACGGGCCGGTGTCCCACACGATCACGGTGCCGCCGCCATACTCCTCGGCGGGAATGGTGCCCTCGAACCGGGCGTAGTCGAGCGGGTGGTCCTCGGTGCGGATGGCGAGCCGCCGGTCCGAGGAATTCAGCGACGGACCCTTCGGCACCGACCACGAGACGAGAACGCCGCCGATCTCCAACCGGAAATCGAAGTGCAGGCTGCTCGCGTCGTGCCGCTGGACGACGAACACCGGTTCGGCGTTCCCGCGGCCCCCGCTCGGCTCCGGGGTCCGGCGCGGGTCGCGTTTGGCGCGGTACGCGGCCAGCCGGTCCTTCGAGGACATCCCACCACCTCCGACCGCCCGGGTGCCCGCACGCCGGGAGCGCGAAACGTGCGGCCTGGAGGCACGACCGGCGGCGCCCGTTTACCGGCGCGGGCAGCGGGTAAGCGGACTCCTGACCCCGATTCCGAGATGTGAGCGCTCCGATGACCGGATTTTTCCCGCCCGGCCAGGGCAACAGCCCCTTCGACCAGTTCCTGTCGCAGTTCTTCGGCCAGGCCGCGCCCGGCCGCCGCGGCTACTCGGTCGACGTGGCGCGCCTGCTCACCGACCAGGCTCGCGGGCTCGTCGCGGAGGCGGCGGACCGCGCGGGCGCGTGGGGCGGGCGGCACGTCGACACCCAGCACCTGCTGTGGGCCGCCACCCAGCTGCCCGCCACCGCGCGGGCGCTGACCCGCGCCGGGGTCGACCCGGCCAAGGTCGCCGGACGCGTCGAACGCGACCACGCAGCCAACGGCGAAACCACGGCGACCGCGCTGGCGCCCGGTGCGAAACGCACGCTGATCGACGCCCACCAGCTCGCCCGCGGGCTCGGCTCCCCGTTCATCGGCCCCGAGCACCTGCTGGCCGCGCTCGCCGCCAACGAGGAGTCCGAAGCGGGCCGCATCCTGCGGGAAGAGGGCGTGACCACCGACCGCCTCCGGCAGGATTCCGCCGCGGACAGCCCGACACCGCTGCAGGACACCCCGACGCTCGCCCAGTACGGCGAAGACCTCACCGCCCGCGCCCGCGACGGCCGGATCGACCCGGTGATCGGCCGCGACGACGAGATCGAGCAGACCGTCGAGGTGCTGTCCCGCCGAACCAAGAACAACCCGGTGCTGATCGGCGAGGCGGGCGTCGGCAAGACCGCGATCGTCGAAGGCCTCGCGCAGCGGCTCGCCGACGACGACGTGCCCGACATCCTCAGCGGCCGCCACGTCGTGCAGCTCGATCTCACCGCGATGGTCGCCGGCACGCGCTACCGCGGCGATTTCGAGGAGCGGATGTCCGCGCTGCTCAAGGAGATCCGCGAGCACGGCGACCAGCTGATCGTGTTCGTCGACGAGCTGCACACGATCGTCGGTGCCGGCGCGAGCGAGGGCAGCGGCGGCCAGGGCGCCGGGAACATGCTGAAACCGGCGCTCGCGCGCGGCGAGCTGCACATCGTCGGGGCGACCACGCTCGACGAGTACCGCACCGGCATCGAACGTGATCCGGCGCTGGAACGCCGGTTCCAGCCGATCCTGGTGCCCGAGCCGACTGTCGAGGACGCCGTGTCGATCCTGCACGGCCTCCGCGACCGCTACGAGGCCCACCACCAGGTCCATTACACCGACGACGCGCTGCGGGCGGCCGTCGACCTGTCCGACCGCTACCTGACCGAACGGTTCCTGCCGGACAAGGCGATCGACCTGATCGACCAGGCCGGTGCTCGCGTCCGGCTGCGCGCGCGGACCAAGCCCGACGGCCAGCGCGAGCTGCAGGCCAGGCTCGACCAATTGCAGTGCGAGAAGGACCAGGCCGTCGCCGAGGAGGATTTCGAACGCGCGTCCTCGCTCCGCGACGAGGCAGCTGACGTGCGGAAACGTCTCGAACAACCCGTCGAACGCCCAGGCGGACCGGTGGAGGTCACCGACGCGGACATCGCCGAGGTCGTCTCCCGGCTGACCGGCGTGCCCGCGACGCGGCTCACCGAGACCGAGCGGGAGCGCCTGCTCGGCCTGGAGGAGCACCTGCACGACCGCGTGATCGGCCAGGACGACGCCGTGCGCGCGGTCGCCGAGGCGGTGCGGCGGTCCCGCGCCGGGCTCGCGGAGCCCGACCGGCCGTTCGGCAGCTTCCTGTTCCTCGGCCCCACCGGCGTCGGCAAGACCGAACTCGCGCGGGCGCTGGCCGAGGCGCTGTTCGGCGACCAGGACAGCATGGTGCGCATCGACATGAGCGAGTACTCCGAGCGGCACACCGTCAGCAGGCTGATCGGGTCGCCGCCCGGGTACGTCGGGTACGAGGACGCCGGCCAGCTCACCGAGGCGGTGCGGCGCCGTCCGTACTCCGTGGTGCTGCTCGACGAGGTCGAGAAGGCGCATCCGGACCTGTTCAACGTGCTGCTGCAGGTCCTCGACGACGGCCGCCTCACCGACGGCCGGGGCCGCACGGTCAACTTCGCCAACACGGTCCTCATCATGACCAGCAACCTCGGCTCGGACCTCGTCGGCAGCTCGACCCACGGCGCGCTCGGCTTCGTCCAGCCCGCCGACGGCGACGGCGACCAGCTGCGCGAACGCCTCATGCGGCGGCTGCGCGAATCGTTCCGCCCGGAGTTCCTGAACCGGATCGACGAGATCGTCGTCTTCCGCCGCCTGGAAGCCGGCCAGCTCGACCGGATCACGGAACTGCTGCTGGAGCGCACGAAACGGCGGGCGCACGCGCAGGGTCTCACCGTCGAGTTCACGCCGGAGGCGGTGCGGCGGATCAGCGAACTGGGCTACGAACCGCAGTTCGGCGCGCGGCCGCTGCGGCGGGCGATCCAGCGGTACGTGGACAACCCGCTGTCGAGCCGGCTGCTGTCCGGCGACGTCGCGCCCGGCACCGCGGTGCGCGTGGACGCGGGCGACGAGGGACTTCGCTTCGACACCTCAGCGACCGCCTGAGGTGCCGCCGCTCCCGGTCCTGTTCGGCGTCGCCGGACTGCTCGCGCTCGCCGCGGCCGTGCTGCCGAAACTGGTCGCCGACCGCCCGTTCTCCACCCCGCTGGTGATGTTGCTCGCCGGGCTGCTGCTCGGCCTGCTGCCGCTGCCCTACCTCGGCGACTGGGCCTCGCCCGCCCAGCATGCGGACGTGGTGGAATCCTTCACCCAGCTCGGCATCGTGCTCGCGCTGGCGGGTGCGGGCCTGTCCGTGGACCGGCCGTTCGGGCTGCGAAGATGGATGTCGCCGTGGCGGCTGCTGTTCGTCGCGATGCCGCTTTCCATCGCCGCGGTCGCCCTGCTCGGCTGGTGGTGGCTCGGGCTCGCCCCCGCCGCCGCGCTGCTCCTGGGTTCGGCGCTCTCCCCCACCGACCCGGTGCTGGCCGGCGACGTCGGAGTCCCCGACCCCGGCGTGGAGCCGGATCTGGCGCGGGACAACGAGATCCGCTTCACCCTCACCACCGAAGCGGGCCTCAACGACGGTCTCGCGATGCCGTTCGTCCTGGTCGCGCTGCTGCTGGCGGGCACCCACGTGTCGATCGGCGCCGACGTGCTGCTTCCGCTGCCGATCGGGGTGCTGGTCGGTCTCGCCCTCGGCCGGCTCCTGGCGTGGGCGTTCTTCCGCATCCCCTCGTCGCGCTTCCGGCTGGCCGAATATTCCGACGGATTGGTGCTGCTGGCACTGGCCTTCCTGCCGTTCGCGGTGGCGGAACTGCTGCACGGCAACGGTTTCCTCGCCGTGTTCACCGCTGCCGTGTGCGTGCGGACCAGTGAGCGTTCGCACGGCTATCACGAGGTCCTGCACACCTTCGGCCGCCAGCTCGAACGGCTTTTCGTCGCCATCACGCTACTGGGTCTGGGCTTCGCCCTCGGCGACGGCCTGCTGCGCGGGACGACCCTGCTCGAAGTCCTCTTCGCGGCCGTCGCGGTGTTCGTTATCCGGCCGCTCACCGGAGTCGGTTCCCTGATCCGCTCCCCCGCCCGCGGACGCGCCGCGCTCGCGATCGCGTTCTTCGGCGTGCGCGGCATCGGAACGCTCTACTACCTCGCCTACGGACTCCACCAAGCCGACCTGCCGGGCGCCGACCAGCTGTGGCGGGTGGGCGCGCTGGCGGTGGCGCTTTCCGTGCTGATACACGGGATTCTGGCCGCGCCGGTGATGCGGCGGGTCGAAGAGCGGGGCGCGCACGTGCCGCGGCACCTTCCGGAGGAGACCGGGTAGTTCGCTTTCCCGGCCCGGAAAACCGCTTCCCCCATTGGGTTACGGAAATCCCGGTCAGGGAATCGCGACCCGACACGATGGTGGAACGAAGTGGAAGCTGCCCGCTTTGCGCCAGTAAGTTTCCCGACGCACCCAGGACCGGCACTTCGCCCGACGTGATCGCCCATCCCGCTAGGAGCGCTTCCCATGCTGAACAACCCCGGTTTCGCGCCGGGCACAGTCGCGTCCGCAACCCCCGGCTCGCGCGGAATTCAGCGCGAGCTCCGCACACAGCACCACTGATCCTTCGCACCCGGCCGGACGCGCAACCGGCCGCGGCGCGAAGTCCGGCAGTTCGCCTCCGCGTCGTCCGTGCCCGCTCGGGCCGGGACCTGCCCGACATTCCCGGGCCGGCCCCGGCGGGCCCGCGACGCGGAGCGACGCCGGCCGGGCGGGACCGGTGCAGCACTGCCCAGGGGCGCACCGGCCCCGTCCGGAGCACGAACCCCGCCTGTCCGGCCGAGGTCCCGGATTCGCGGCCCGTTTTCTTCCCGCCGAAACGCGGCGGGTTGTTGTTGGCAAGGAGTTTTCACCAGTGATCAAGCAGCTCGGTTTCGTCGCCACGGCGCTCGCCGCGGGCATGGCCGTCCTCGGCGGATCGGCTTCCGCGGCCGGGGGCACGGCGACGGGCGACCCGGTCGACCAGGTCGGTCTCGGCAACGTGCACAACCTGGACGCGGTGCACAACCTGAACCTCGTCGGCGGCGTGTGCGACAACAACGTCAACGTGCTCGGCGTGCAGGTCCCGGTGCGCGACGTCGCGCAGGGCATCAACGTTCCGGTGCTGTCGCCGGGCGAGAACGAGGCCGCGGGCAAGTCGCCGTACAACTGCGCCTCCGGAACGATCGTCGACGGCGGCTCGGCTCAGGGCCACTGACGCCGGCCTGACAGCGGCCGCCGCGGAGCATCTGCCCCGCGGCGGCCGTTTCCCCTGTGCTCAGCCGAGTTGCGGGACGTCGCCCGGGAAACTGATCGGCATCCGGTACAGGCCGCGCGCCTGCCGCCCGCCGTTGAGCCAGCCGTGGAAGTAGATGTTCCCGCCGACCACATCCGCGCCGCCCGGTCCGTCGACAGCACCGCCGAGCCGTTCAGTGGAGAGAAACGGTGCGTCCGCCTTGACAAAGGTGCCCGCGAGAGTCGGAGCGGTGGCGTAACCGGTGTGGTAGCCGGAACTCTGGAACGTGTCGGCGGAGTAGAAAAGCACGTACCGGGAAGGCGTCTTCACCATCGTCGGCGCTTCGACCACGTTCTTCTCCGAGCCGAGGTCCGCGCGCAGCAGTTCGGTGCGGGGACCGGACAGCGATCGTCCGTCCGGGCTCAGCGTCTGCGAAAAGATCGCGGCGGGCGGGCCCGAGGCGGAGCCATTCGCCTTGTACAGCAGGTACCGGGTGCCGTCGGCGTCGAGGAAGGTTTGCGGATCGATGTCGCCGCCGTCCTCGGGCACGCACACGAGCGGCGCGTCGCCGTCCGGCTGGTACGGGCCCGCGGGCTGCGCGGAAGTCGCCGTGCCGAGGCACATCGGCCCGTTCGGGAGGCGGGTCGCGGCGAAGTACAGCACGAAGGTGCCGTCCGCCGCCTCGGTGACGTCCGGGGCCCAGAATCCGCCCTCCGGCTTCGCCCACTTCGGCACGGCCGCGAGCGCGTCGCCGACGATCCGCCACGGGCCTTCCGGCGCGGGCGCGCTTGCCACCGGGACCTTGCCGGACCCGGTGGTCGTCGAGAAGGCGAAGTATCCCGAGCCGGTCTTGACGACGTCGGGGTCCGGGAAGTCCTGTCCCAGCAGGAGCTGCGGCGCGCTGGCTGCCGACGCGGCCGGACAGTGGGCGAAGCTGAGCAGAACGGCGGCGAGCGCGGCACCGGCCCGGCGTAAGGAACACATGCCCTCGATTGTCTTTGCCCGCTAACGACATCGCCCGCTCGTCGCGGGGTTGCCACTGGGAAGGGTGTACGCCGCGCCTCCCGATCCGGTGAACCGCGCGGAAACCTCCGTCACCCTGGCGTGAAAGGCGGTTTACCTTGCCGGGAAAGGACTTCCCCAGGTGAACTCCGGTTTTTCGCCGCTGCCGAACGAAAGCGCGGGCACCCGGGCGGGCGGATCGCTTTCCGGAGCCGGCAATTCGCGCGGGACCAGGGGTAACGTCAGTCCGGCCCGGCGCAACGCCGGTCGTCCCAGCGCTCGTTCGCGGCTCCACGTCTTTCATTTCGGGCGCTTTCCCTTGGAAAGGAAACGAACTGTCATGTCGATGAAACGGACGTTGCTGTCCGGCTTGATCCTCGCTCCGCTGTGCCTGGCCCTGCCCGGGACCGCCGCGGCCGCCGAGGGCCCCGGCGAAACACTGCCGCTCACCACGGACTGGTGGCCCAACCAGTCCAGCAGCGAGGAGGAGTCGGCCGTGTTCGCGGGGATCGGCGGTGCGGGCGTGCTGCACCACGAGTCCGGCGTCGACGAGTGGGGCAACCGGTGGAGCGAGCACGACGGCAGCCTCGCGGGCATCGGCGGCGCCGCTGTGCTGCACGGATCGCAGGAAACGAGCGGGGACGTCGTCCGTCCGCTCTGGCCCGCGCAGGACGCTGTGCACACCCAGGCCTCCGCCCCGGTTTCCTCCGCTGTCCGCTCGGCGACCCCGGGCAAGGAGCACGTCGTGACCCCGGTCAAGGCCGCCCCAGCATCGCGGGCCAAGAAAGCCGAGGCGCGGACTGCTGACGCTGCCCCGGTGCGCAAGATCCGCGAGGCATCCCGGGACTGGGGTTCCTCGTATCACGACGAAGCCACGTCAGCCGGTCCGGAAGGCGCCGCCTCGGCGCAGGTGAGCAGCCACGCCGGACGCGACCACGCCTGGTACAGCGCTTCGGAAGTCGCCGCGGGCCCGGACGGCGCCACTTCGGCCGGAGTCGCCCGGAGCAGCGGGATATCGGACCTGGGACGTCGGGGCCGGCCCGGCGGGTGCGTACAGCCACTCGACCGAAGCCGCGGCGGACGTCCGGGAGCCTGACCTCGACTGATCCGTCGAGCACGACCGGAATCACGGCGGAGGGCTGGTGCGAGCGCACCAGCCCTCCGCTGCGCATTACGCACAGTAGCTGCTGATCGGACAAACAGAACTCAGGACCCTCCGATCGTGAAGTTTCGCCCCCGAAGAGGCTGGGTAACCAGCGCAATTTCCTGACCCGCCGAAAAGACACTCTTCGGAATGCTTTCCCGGAAATTGTGTGCTTTCTCCCCGGACCGCCCGATATTGTCGAGACTGCCGGGAGCGAACCGACCCCGAACCGCTTCGCTCCCGGCACTGGGGATGCGGCATCGGCCGCGCCGGGCGGACATTCCGCCGGAACACACCGGACACAGAGGAGATCGTGGTTCAGAATTGCGGCGAGCTTTTCGCTCATTTCGCCGGATCCCGTGGCCACGGCAGTCCTTCTCAGCGTTTTCCGCAGCTATCGGAGGTCGTGCCGGACGGAGCCGCGCGGCCTCGCCCAGCGGCCGGTTTCCCTTGCTCCGGGCCGGTTTCCGCCGCGTCCGGCGCATCCGTACTATCGGCAGCGGTTCAGCCAAGAGCCGCGGAAGGACGCGCCTGCGAGGTGCCGTCGCCCTCGGCCGTCTTTCCCCGCTGATGCCCAGCTTTTTTCGCGCGGGCGGACGAACTCCGCCCGCGGACTCGGGGGAGGAATGGACAGTCACCTGATGATCGGCGCCCCGGGCGCCACCTACACCCCGCGCCTGGTCGCCATCGCCGGCGACCGCCTCATCCATCCGGCCGACCCGCGCAACGACCTCGCGCGGATCGTGCTGCGCTGGGAACGGGCGTGGGTCCCGGAAACGTGGGCCGCGCGGCAATACTTTGCGGCCCTAGGGATCGGCGACGACGAAGCGCCGCGCTACACCGACCAGGACGTCACCGGATGGCTGCTGCTCCAGCCGCGGCCGGGGACGCTCGCCGCGCAAGTGCGCTCGAGCGAACTCGACGTCGCCACAGCTCTCGCGGCGGAAGCGGAGGCCTGGCCCGCCCGGTAGCAACGGTTTCCGGAAGCTCTGTGCCGCCGTCCCCGGCGGCGCAGAGCCCTTTCGCGTGCGCGGAATATTCTGATCTCCGGGGAATGCGCATATTCCACCGGGCTCGATGTTTGAACGGCGAGGAAGAAGCGAATGTTGTTGGCCCCATTACAATAGCGCTCCCGGATAAACCCGAAAGAGACCTTGCAGCCCGGTCAGCGGATCGGCGGCCGACACGATGGTGGCGAGAGGTGGAAACGACTCCGGAATGCCAGTACGTTTTCCTTATCCGGCCGCGGAGCACACACCTTCATTGCCGCGACCGCTGACGCAATCGTCAGAGTCCGCGATCGGCATCGCCGGTCGCCGAAATTCCCAGAGGAGTTCTGAATGCTGAAGAAGATCGGTCTCGTGTCCGGCGCGTTGGCGGCAGGCGCGTTCCTGTTCGGCGGCATCGCGGCCGCCGACACCGCGGACGGCCACCACCACGGGCACCACCACGGCGGACCCGGCCAGGTCGGCTTGGTGAACCTGAACAACACCGACGTGGCGCACAACGTCAACGGCACGCTCGGCCTGTGCGGCAACGACGTGAACGTCCTCGGGGTCCAGGTCCCGGTCCGCAACTCGCTGAACGGCATCGGCGTGCCGATCCTGTCGCCGGGCGAGAACAGCGCCTCCGGCCAGTCCCCGTACAACTGCGCCTCGGGCGCCGTCGTCGACGGCGGCAGCGTCCAGGGCGGCTGAGCCTCCTGCCGAGGCCGCCCGCTGTGTGTGCGGAAAGCAGGCCGAGGCACGGAGTCCGACGGTTCGCGTCAGCGTCCTGAGGTGCGTCCGGAGCACGGAAAGAGCTGCACACTCCAGTTCCGCGCCCCGGACGGCCCCGACGCCCCGCGACGTCGGCACGGGTGGGACCGGTGACCCTGGCTGAGGCAATGCCGGTCCCACCCGGCGTGTTCGACACGGTAACCCACTTCCGCCGCCCCGGCGACTGCTGCCTCGGGGCGGCGCTTTCTCGTGCGGACACTGCTGCCCGGGGCGGCGCTTTTCGTGCGGACGCTGCTGCCCGGGACGGTGTTTCTCGTGCAGACACTGCTGCCCGGGACGGTGTTTCTCGTGCGGACGCTGCTGTCCGGGCGGTGTTTTTTCGTGCGGGCAACTCGTTTCCGGCGGCCGTCCCACACGCTGGCGGCCCGCATCGCTCCCAGCCGGCGCATTCACCGGGTACAAGCGCGGAATCACCGTGCCGGACAGCGGTTTCTTCGTGCGCAAGGGAACGGCCCGAGCAATCGAGCCGTTCCCGCACAGCAACTTTCGTCAACGAGACGGGAGGCCGCTGCGGCCCTCCCCGCCTAGCCGGAAGTCAACCTCACACACCCGGCGGCTCACGTCGCGGACCAGCGGGCGGATAGGTATTCGCGGGCGGAGCCTGCCGATCCGGCGCGGCCGGGTATCCCGCCATCGCTCCTGGTTTCGGACCGCGGCGCACCAGACCCGCGAGACCGAGCAGGCCCACTAACCCGAGCAGACCCCACAACCCGTTGTCGCCGTTGTCGTGGTCGTCATTAGCGGTGTCGCCGGTGTTCTGCGCTTGCGCGGTGCCAGGCGCCACGACGGCGGCCTCGGCGGTCCCGGCCCCAGCGAGCGGGATCGCGGACGCGGCAACGAGAGCGCAAATCTGACGACGTACTTGAGCGGTCATCGGGAATTCCCCTTTCGAATGATGCGGATGAACTGGCCTCGACGCTCCCGGACGGTCCGCACGGCCGAGACGGCCAACTGCCGAGCCGCCTCGCTCAGCCGCCTACCCGGACTCCTTTGCTCCGCTGCGGGCGACGGCTCTTCGGCACGTTCCGGAGCTGCCTGCGGCAATTCGCCAGCGAGAGTTCCGGATTTCCCGGGCTCGCCGTCCGGCCGCGAAGGAGCAGCGAACGGCTGCGTCGGAACGAGCCCCTCTGCGTCCCGTTCCTGCGCCACGAAAGACGAAGGCCGGGCAACTTGCCTGCGGGACAACGGTTCCCGAGCCGCAGACCGGCCACCCGACGATGACTTCGGCGCACCAGTCCGACGCAACCGCCCCGCCGACGGCGGCGCTTCCGGCCGAACCCCCGCAGTCGGCACCGGACGATCGTGGTCACTGGCCCTCGCCCGCGGCACCTTGCCCCCGGCAGACTCCACCTCGCCACCCGACAGACCCCCATCGCGACGCGGCGTCTCCGGCGTGCCCTGGGCAGACTCCGCCTCGCCACCCGCCGAACCCCCGTCGCGACGCAGCACTTCCGGCGCGCCCCGGGCAGACTCCGCCGCGCCACCATCGCGACGCATCACCTCCGGCATGTCCCCGGCAGACTTCGCTACGCCACTAGGTGGGCTCCCGTCGCGATGCGACATCTCCGGTGCAACCCGGCCAGACTCCGCCTCACCGCCCGGCAGACCCCCGTCGCGATGCAGCATCTCCGGCGTCACCCGGGGCGTCATCAACGGGGTGTGCGCCGCGTCGGCGTTCGGGACCGCGGGCTCGCGCGCCGTCGGATAGCGCGCCAGCGGGTCCCGTCTGGCCGACGCGCGGATCAGGCCGAAGATCCCGGGCAGTCCGGCCAAGCCCACCAGTCCCCACCAGGCAGTCATGGCGTTCCTCGCTTCCCTCGCGGCATTCGGTCCGCGCTCGGATAGCCGATCATCGCGAGGACAACCGCGAGACCACCTGGACGAGTGACCCAACTTGTGCCGGAGTTCAGCGCGCTCGCTCCCGCGCCCCGTCGACTTCGGCGATGGTGCGGGCACGAATCATCCAGTCGGCGTGCGGCGCGCGAGACCTATGCGGATTCGCCGGAAAGCTCGGCAAGTTTCCGCAAAATCCCGGCCCCGTCACCCAGCAAGTCGCGCTCCAACGGCGATATCCGCCACCACACCACCCCGGCGACGACCCGGCTCGGCGGAAGTACCACGAGGTCACCCGGAGAAAGAACCTCCACCCCGGACGCCAGTTCGGAGTCCCCGCAAGTCCCGGGCTCGACGAAGAAAAACGCCCCATGCGGCGACAACGCCATCGGGCCGAGCGGGTGCCCGCCGTCGAACGCGGCTAGGGCGCGCCAGCCTAGGTGTGTCGGCGCGCGCACGACGTCAAAATGCTCTCCTACCGGGGCGAGAATCGCCTGCCGATGCACGGCCCACCATTTCGAAACCACCCGGCGATCGACCGTGGCCTCAGCGGGGGACATCGTCGACTCCCGGCCGCCGAGCCGCTCGAAACTGACCGGATCCCAGGTCGTCAACCCGTCGCACACGGGGCCTGGCAGCACTGGCCAGCCCAGCGCGGCGTAGTTCTCGGCCGCCGCGCGCAGCGAGCGCAGCGCGACCCCGTGGTCCCCAGCCAAGCAACGTGAACGGCTACCGCGCGCGACAGCGGTCATCACAAGAGCCCCTTCCGAGTGACGAGACCCGTCCGCGCAGGTCAAGCCGCGACGGACGGTGCGGGAACCGGGGTACCGCCCGACCACCATGCGTCCGCGGCGAGGCGCACACCAGCCAGTGAACCGGGAGCAAACCGGCAGCGTGCGCCGTTCCAGATGGCGGCTAAAGCGAACCGAGTTCCTCGTACGGGGTGCTCATCTCGGATTCCCCCAGCAGGTCCAGGAACAGCTGGAATTGAACGAAATTGTCCCGGCCGAAGGAACCGTCAGGCGGCCATATCGCGTCGCATTCAGGGCATTTGACGAGAATGATCCGCAACCGCGTTGCCCTGATCTTCCCGAGATTTCCCTGACGGCATCTCGGACATTCCATGCATCCCCCGCACCGGCACCGCTCCTGCGACCCTGATCTGGTTGCGGCCGTTCTGTTTGGCCTGCAGCAACGCACCGTCCGCCGACATGAGCAGTTGCTCGACCGAAATGCCGTCGCCGGGATACGACGCCACCCCCATCGAGGTGCTCACCCCGGACAGCGTGCGAGGCTGACCGTCCGTAGTGGCGGTGAGCACGACCGGAGTACGCGCGAGCCGGGAGCGGATCCGCTCGGCGACAGCCAGCAACTGGCCCGGCTCGAGACCCGGCAGCAGGATCGCCAGTTCGTCCCCGCCGTAGCGGGCGACGAGATCCTGAGACCGGACCTCGGCGCGCACCAGGTCGGCGACCGCGCGGATGGCCTGGTCGCCCGCCGGGTGCCCGTAGGTGTCGTTGATGGCTTTGAACTTGTCGACGTCCAGGAAAAGCACTCCGAGGCCGGTCTGGCTGAGTTTCGCGCGGTCGAGGGCAGCGGTGACGACGTCGGCCCAGTACACCGGCGTCGCCAGGCCGGTTTTCTGGTCCGTGCGCGACGCCCGCAAGTACTGGGGCAGCAGGAGATCGCGGTGCACGCACAGCACGGCGATCATCGGAGCGGGCAGCGCCCACGGCTCGTGGACCAGCAGGACTGCCATGGTCGCGCCGAGCCCCAGCGCCGAGGCGACGACCAGCTGGTCGCCCGGATGCCCCAATGCCTGCCGAATCGGCAGTTTCTCGGGCGACGACCACCCGATCGCGACGACGACCAGGGCGTAGTTGACCAGCCACCACACCCCGGCCGCGGCGGCCACGCGCAGCAGCGACCACAAGTCGTGCGGCAGCAGCGGACCGTCCAGGACAGCGGAGGCGACGGCCGACGCGAGCACGAACGTGGCGGCCGAATAGAACTTCCGGAACAGGATCGTCGGCCCGTAAACCCGGTACCAGCAATACACATACGACACCGCGGTCAAGCCGATGACGAGCGGCAGCGGCAGCACCAGCAGCGCGGCGAACACCCACAGGCTCTTGAGATTCGTGTACGGCGCTTTCTTCGACGCCTGCTCGCGACGCCGCTCGATCGTGCGGACCGCCTCGAGATGCGCGACCGCGGCCGCGGTGAGGACGGCGAACCACAGCCACTGCGTCGGGGTGATCGCGGCGGGCAGGGACGAAACGACCGTGATCGCGACCGCCACCGCGTCGACAGTGAGCACCAGGCACAGCGCGGGACGTCGCAGGGACCACAATCCCCACGTCGTTATGCGTCTGCCACTCTTTCCCGTCACGCTGGTATCCGCCCCTGTCAACGAAGATTAATCACGGTAATCGCATTGTCACCGGCCGTCGATACGCCGGTCGGACCAACCACCGCGAGAAAGGCATCACTATGCGCAACGCACCCGGCAACGAATGGACCCGTTTCGCCCGCGGCAACGAGTGGACCCGCTGCCAGGGCAACGAATGGATCCGCCGAGGCAACGAATGGGGCCGCCGCGGAAACGAGTGGGCCCGCTGATCCGCTACCCCGGTTCGGCAGCGCGGCGGGCGCGGTTCCAAGCCGCTCCCGCCGCGATCGCCGTCAGCACGCCGAGCACCCCGGCGACGGCGAGGACCGTGCTCGGGCCGGCCGCGGTCGCCGCGAGCCCGGCCAGCGCGATCCCGGCGCCCTGGCTGGTCGTCAACGCGGTCGCGGCCAGTCCGTAAGCCTGGGCCCGCCGATGGTCGGGAACCGCCACCGTGAACGCCGCCGACGCCGGCAGATGGTAAGCGCTGGCCATGCCCGACAGCCCCCACAAGACCGCCGTCACGACGAGCCCCGGCTGAATCGCGCACACCACGAGCGGAACGCTGGCCGCCACCGCGAGCGGCCCGAGCAACCGCATCCGCACCGGCGACGGCAGCCGCGACACGATCAGCATCCCGAGCACCGTCCCCGCCGGACTCGCCGCGAGCAGCACCCCGACTGCCTGAGCGGACCCGCCGATCGACTCCGCGTACGGTGCCGCCAGCCCCTCGACCGTGACGTAAAACCCGGCCACACAAGCTAATCCCACCAGCGAACGCAACCGCGGCGTCCGCACGACGAGCACCGTCCCGGCCCGCAGATCGGCCCACCACCGCCCCAGCCGCGTCCCGTCGCCCACCACCCCTGGCGCCGGCCGCGCCCGGATGCCGAACCGCACCACCACCGCCGACACCACGAACGTCACCCCGTCCGCGACGAGCGCCTGCCCCGGACCGAGGAACGCGACCAGCGTCCCGCCCGTCGCGAACCCCGCCACCTGCGCCAGCTGGACCACCGTGTCCAGCACGCCTTTGCCCAGCAGGAACTCCTCCCCCGGCAGCACCGCCGCGGCCGTCGCCGCCCGAGCCGCGTTGCCCGGCGCACCGGCCGCTTGGACCACCACCAGCAACGCCGCGACCGCAGGCAACGGCAGCGCGGGAATCGCCATGACCGTGACGAGTCCCGCGCGCAGCAGATCCGCTGCCACCATGACCCGCCGCCGAGGCCACCGATCCGCCAGGCCCGACAGCAACGGACCGGCGAAAATCGACGGCACATACGTCAAGGCGTAGACCCCGGCGGTCCAGCCCGCCGACCGCGTCCGGTCGAAGACCAGCAACGACAACGCCACCCGCGCGAACTGATCGCCCGCGACCGAAACCACCATGCTCGCGAACAGCGCCCGGAACTCCGGTCTGCCGAACACCTGCCGATACGTCGCCACCAGCCCAGCTTGGCCGATCACGGGCGGGCGGGCACACCCCCGCAGGTACGGGATGCGAATGCACGTCTTGCCGGGAGATTCCTTTTCCCGTCCGAAATCAGGCGCGCCCTTCCCGGCTCCGGCCGTAGGATCCGCCAGGTGACCGAGGACGATCTTCTCGAGCGATACGGACTGCATCCCGCTGGCGGCCAGTTGGACGAGATCCGCGGCATCCTCGCGACAGAGCTGCAAGCCGGGTTCGACGCGAACACCGAACTGATGAAAATCTGTTGCGTACAGCTATTCCACTGCGGCTCGCTGAACGACGTGCTGCTTATCTGGGAGGCCAAAGAGTCCGGCTGGGACGCGCACTGCTCGATTGACGTGCAACTGTTGTGCGGGGCAGGATTGGACGAAACCAAGGCGTTTCTCCGCGCTCACCCGGCCACGCTGGCTCGGGAGGCCCTGGAGTACCTGACGGAGTGCGAGGAAGCCCGAGACTTCGACTCGTTCTCGGTCGAGCGCTGGTCAGAGGGATACCACAGCTACTACGGTGTGCCTCTCCCTGACTGACAATTGCTCAGGATCTGGTCAAGCGGAGCAGCGCATCCCTCGCGAGCGTGCGCACGAAAGCCAGCTCGTCCGCGGACGGACAGGTCCGCAGCTCCCGCAGATAAGCGACCTGCGCGGCGACTGAATCCGCACTACCCATCCGTCGATCGCTCCCCCCGCTTCACCAACCGCGCAAGCCTCTTCCGAGCAGGCGCGAGCTCTTCAATCCTCAACGCCGCCAGCGCCCCAAACGACACCCCCAGCCCAACCAGACCTTGCAGAATCAGCTTCACCCACGCAGTAGCCCGCCCCCCGAAGTCCGGCACGAGCCATCCGACGGCCAGCGCCGCGGCGGCACCGAGTGCGCTCGCGACCAGCGTGAACAGGATTACCCCGAGCGCCCGCTTGCTGCGCAGGTGGCCGAGGCTCACCCACAGCCAGACCTGGCCCAGGATCGCGCCGACCACGAACGTCAGCGAGTTCACCAGCATGGTGCCCAGCACGATGCTGTGCGCGTCCAGCAACACCGGGCACAGATACAGCAGCGGAACCTTCACCACGGTCATCACGACCATGATCAGCGTCGGCGTGCGCGCGTCCTTCATCGCGTAGAACACCCGCAGCTGCAACATGACCAGCGCGTAAGGCAGCAGCCCGAACGACGAGACCGCCAGTGCCTCGCCGAGCCGGCCCGCCTGGGCGACGGAGTTCGCGCCGCCGCTGAACAATGCGATGCCGATCGACTCGCCCACCACCGTCAGCACGGCGGCGATCGGCACCAGCATCACCGTCGAGATGCGCGACGCGTAGGAAAGATCGGCCACGACCTTGCGGACATCGCCGTCCGCGGCGTTGCGCGACAGCCGCGGCATGATCGCGGTCAGCAGGGACACCCCGATCACCCCGTAGGGCAGCTGGAAGAGCAGCCAGGCATTGGCGTAGATGGTCACCCCGCCCGGGTCGCCGCTGGTCAGCACCCGGGTGTTGACGGTGAGGCCGGCCAGGCTGATCGCGACGTAGCCGAGGATCCACAGCGCGAGGCCGCCGAACTCCTTCATCCGCTTGTCGATGCCCCAGCGCCACTTGAAGCGGAATCCCGTCCGCAGCAGCGGCGGCACCAGCAGCACCGCCTGCACGGCGATGCCCAGCGTGACGCCGATGCCGAGCACGAGCAGCTTCGGGTCGCCCATCCGCACCGGATCGGTCGAGATCTTGCCCGGCATGAGCATGAACAACGCCAGGGTCGCGATGACGACGACATTGTTCATCACCGGCGCCCACGCCGTCGGGCTGAAGATGTGCTTGGCGTTGAGGATCGCGGACACCAGCGCGAAAACGCCGTAGAAGAAGATCTCGGGCAGCAGCAGCCGGGCGAACGCGTTGGTCAGTTCGGAGTTGGCGTGCCCGCCCTGATCCAGGTACAGCGAGGTCAGCGCGGGTGCCGCCGCCACGGCGAGGACAGTGCCGACGCCCAGCACCGTCAGTCCCATCGTGAGCATGCGCTGCGTGTACGCCGCGCCGCCGTCGGGATCGTCCTGCGAACGCACGATCAGCGGCATCACGACACTGCTGAGCACGCCGCCGAGCAGCAGTTCGAAGACGCTGTTCGGCAACGTGTTGGCGATCGTGAACGAGTCGTTGACCACGCCGGTGCCGACCGCCCACACGAGCATGATCTTCCACAGGAATCCGGTGACCCGGCTGACCAGCGACGCGATGGCCATCTTCCCGCTCGACTTGGCGATCGACGGCGCCTTCGGCTCGACCCGCGGCGGGCGGCCGGGGCGCCCCGGCCTTTCGCCGGGCGGGGCGGCGGGCAGCCGCGGCAGCATCTGGGTGGCGAGCGAGTCGTAGGGGCGCAACGCATCCGGATCGACGACCGGCCACTTAGAACTCGCCGGCACCCCGCCGACGCGCGGGATGAACACCGTCGCGTCCGGATCGTCCGGTGCCAGCGGCGGCGCGCCGAACGGCATGCTGTTCTGCCCGCGCTCCTGCCGCCACGAGCGGACCGGCGGCCATCGCGGCGCGGACGGCGGCGGCTGCGGCAACTGCCCGCGATGACCGGCTTCCGACGGCGGGTGCTCAGGCGGCGGGCGCCGGGTGACCCGTTCGACGGGACGGTCGGGTGGCCACTCCGGGTCTCTCTCCAACACTGCCCCATCGTCAACGGTCGATTCGATCCCCCAGCGTAGTCACTTCGCGCACGGCAGCGGTCGAGCGCGGAGCCGCGCTCAGCCGTCCTTTTCCGGAGGCAGCTCCAGCATCTCGAGAAACGCGGTCGCCGCCGGGGTCAACCCCGTATCGGCCCAGATGAGGTATTCGACGCGCGTCGGAGCGTCCGTGATCTCGATCGTGGTCAGGTCGGACAGTTGGGGCACGTACATCGACGGAAGCATCGCGATTCCCAAGCCCTGCCGGACAAGCCGGGCCATCATGAAGTCGGCGGTGGTCACCTCGAACGCGACTTCGCGGCTCAGACCGGCGGCGGCGAACGCCTCGTCCGACTGGTTCCGGCCCGCGGTGTTGAGCGGCAAGTCGATAAATACCTCGGTCGCGAGCCGGCGAAGATCGACGGTGCGTTCCCCGGCGAGCGGGTGATCCGGGGCGACAACGGCAACGAGCCGGTCGCGGGCCAGCTCGCGTGCGTTGACTCCTTCGGGCCCCACGCCTGCAGCACGCGAACCGAGTGCGGCTCACGACTGGCGGATCGGCGCCAGTCGTCGTCATTGCCGCGGAACTGCGATGCTGGACCGGCAGGAGCCGGGAATCAGCCCGTGTGGACTCCGGTCGCCAAGAGCGGCATCACGCAGACGGAAGCTCCTGCGGGCGGCCGCAGAGATTCGGTACCCCTCTTTGGGTTCGCTTATCGGCGTCCGATGAAAGCGCTTTCGTAGTGCCACACCGCATGGTCGACTTCCCAGGGCGTGCAGCTCAACCGCTCCGCCAATCCGGCCAAGAGGTCGCGGGCCTTCTCGGTGCTCACCTGATGGCCCGGACCGAGATGGCGCTCGAGCCACCGGATCACCATGCGGTCAGGCTTGACCTGACTGTCGTCTCCGGCAAGCATCCACAGGTAGCTGAGCCGTGCGCCGCTCCCGTGCCCGGGGATCCGGGACAACAGGCGCTCCACCGGTGCGAGCACGCTGGCATCTGCCAATGCCGCGGTGACTTGGCCGATCCGTTCCAGACCAGCGTCGGCGAGCACCTGGGCGTATTGGACCGCGGCCTCGGCCTTGCGGATACCGCCGCGCGCGCTGGTGCGTGCACGGTTCCGGAAGACCTCGTTCGCAAGGCGTTCATCGCCGAGTTCCCGTCCGAGATCGGCCAGTTCGGCGACGGATCGTTCGCGATCGGTGCCGATCACGGTGTGCGCCACGGCGGTAGGCAACAGCGGATCCGGCAGCCCAGCATGGTCGGCGTATGCGCGGCACACTCGGACGACACCGCTGTAACGCGCGTTGATGGAGAACACCGCGTCCAGCACGCACAGCGACAAGTGGGTCCAACGCTGCGGCCGGGGCTCAATCTCTAACTCGCGCTGCGCAGCCGCCACCAGCACGCCGAATCCGTCGCTCATGCCTCATGGGTCGTGCCGCTCCACGGCAAAGTTACAGCCGCAACGCATCGCCGCGCCATTACCTTGCGGGCTCGCGACCACCGTGGGCCATCCGACGTCTTCAACCCTTGACCGGAGTCCGCCCATGGGACTGCACATGTCGGTCCCGCTGCCTGGACCGTTCCGTTGCAGCACCCGCATCGGCGGCCGACGGCGGCGACAACACGGCAACACCGGTGGCGGAGCTGAGCGTTTGCGAAGCTTTTCTTCGTGTATTCGCTGGTTTTGTGCGAGGTTGCGCTGGCCGTCGCCGCCTACGCCTGGCTCGCAATCGCTCCGGCACTGGCCTACCCGACGGCGAGGCGGCGGGAGATCTCCATGTCGGAGGCTGTGCGGCACAACCGTGCGCGCGTTACCGCAATGATCTCGCGGCTCACTGGAATGCTGACCCGCCGCACCAGCCCGGCACAGTCCGGCCTCTGATGTAGACAACGTAGCGTGCAGACGTCCTGGCAACCCCCGTTGCCAGGCAGGCATCTTCGGATCTCAAGCCTTGTCGTGCTTCTCAGTATCCCCGGGCCACTGGCCGGTAAGCTTGTCGTACCCCGTCGCGCCGCCACGATCGACAGCGGCCTTGACCACTCCGAAGATCGCACCCTGCACAGATGCGGCCAGCAGCACCTCTCCCCAGCCGCGTTCTTTCTGTGTTGGCTCCGGAGCCTTTTTGGTGCCGGAGATCAGCTTCCACACCTGCTCGAACACCGCGTTGGCGGCCAGCCCGCCCAGCACGCCGAACAGCAGGCCGAGCGGCCGGTACAGCAGCTTGTTGACGTTCATGTTCACTGTCCCCTCTCGCTCGCTCAAGCAGTACCCGCTCCTGCGGCGGGGTATGCGCGCAGCGGCTGATCCGTCAGTGCTGGATCAGCCCGCCGACCGCGACGGGTCCGACGTGGCCCGTCGGCGGTGTGGTCCTCGCCAGGGAAAGGCCCACGTCGACCAGGCCCGACCGGCGGAGCGAGGCGACGGCGGGCAGCGGCGTCCACACTGACTCGGCTGTCTCGCCGTTGGGCTCCGGCCGCAGCTCGCCGCCGACGATCCGGGCCTGGTAGAAGATCCCGACATTCTGATGCGGACCCGAATCCGGCACCAGGCGCTCGGCCGCCGGGATGATCCGGGAATCCACTCCCAGCAGGCGTTCGACCACCGCCTCGCACCCGGTTTCCTCGGAAACCTCGCGGATCACCGCGTCGAACGGATCCTCCCCGGGCTCGACGCCGCCGCCGGGAAGGGTCCAGTGGCTTCCGCCCTTCGGCGAAACGTAACGCGCGAGCAGTACCGATTCGTTTTCGATGCACACGGCATACGCCGCTAACCGGAAACTCATTTCTCCCAGGTTACCTGGCCACTCCCGACACCCAACAGCTCATGCAGGGCGGCAAGCACGGCGTCCGGGGCCTCTTCCATCACGAAATGCCCAGCCCCTTCAATCAACGTGAGCTCGGCCCCGGGGATCCGCGCGGCGAGTTCTTCAGCGATAGAAGTCCGGAGATACTCGTCCGCAGTTCCCCACACAATCGCCGCGGGGCACTGGATCTTGCCGAGGCCCTCAGCGAGTTCCCGGCGGGCAGGTACCCGATATTCGCTGAAAAAGTGCAGGAGCCAGCGTCGACCGTCCGAAGTGGACATCCAGCTCAGGTAGCTGTCCAGTATCGCGCGATCGACGACACCGGCGCGCAAAAGCCCGCGCAGGGCCCTCCGGTTGATCGTTTCCAGCGGGAGCGGCACGGCGGCGAACGGGCTGCGGCCCAGGATGCCGACGAGCGAGAACACGGCATACCACTTCGGCACGAAAGTGCGGTGCGCACGACTGTTGAGGATCGCGAGCCGCCGCACGCGGTCGGGATGGCGTTGGGCGAAGCCGAGGGACAGGAAGCCGCCGTAATCGTGGCCGAACAGGTTGCATTCGGCGATGCCGAGCGCGTCGAGCACCCGTCCGACGCGGTCCACCTCGGTGTCGTAGTCGAAGGACAGGTCCGTGCGGCGTTCCGACTCGCCCCAGCCGAGCCAGTCCAGCGCGAAGACGTGATGCTCCTCGGCTAGCCCGGGCAGCTGATGCCGCCAGGAGCGACGGTTGGCCGGATAGCCGTGCAGCAGCACGATCGGTTCGGCGGAAGGATCGCCGAGTTCGGTGAACGCGAGCCGCGCGCCGTCGACCGTCACCGAGCGGGCGGATCCGGCGTCGCTCATGCCCCGCCGCCGCGATTGCCTGGACCGCGTCCGGCACGGAACCTGCGCAGCCGATTGCCCAGGTAGGGCAGCCACGCGCGGGGGCGCCGCAACACGGCACCGATGATCACCAGCGGGTCGAAGTAGGCGGTCCGTTCGGCGATCAACCCGTCTTCGACCGTGATCCGGTCGACAAGCGGCCATTCGATCGACCTGCCGCCCAGCGTTCCGTACAGACGGCCCCAGATCAGCACCTGACCCGAGCCGCTCGCCCAGCCTTGGACGTCGTAGCGCAGATCCGGGACGAGGTGCATGGTCCGCGCCATGAAATCGCGCGCCTCGGCGACGCCTCGGGTGTTGCGCTCGAGCGGGTGGATCAACCGGACGCCGGGCTGGAACAGCGGGGTGAACGCGTCCGGGTCCATCCGGCTCCAGGCTTCGGCGAACCGTTCCACGAGCTCAGCGGCTTCCTGGTCGGCGCGTTCGCGGAGTTCGGACATCGGGTTTCCTCCTCCACCGCCGGAAGGGCGCGCAACTCTTGTAACGATTGCAAGAAGTCTCCGGAAGGTAGCACGCGCCGGGGAGTTCCTGCAATGGATGCAGAAACCGGCCGTACGATGGCGTGATGACGACCGGCGGCACGAAGGCGCGCGACCCCCGAAAGCAGCGGACGATCGACGCCTTGCTCAAGGCCGCCGAGACGGTCTTCGCGGGTCGTCCGTTCGAGGAAACGACGGTCGAGGAGATCGCCGAGCACGCCGGTGTCGCGGTGGGGTCGATCTACAACAACTTCGGGTCGAAGGCGGGGCTGCACGCCGCCGTCGTCGACCGGGCCCTCGATGTCGACCGCGAGTACATGGACCGCGCCTACACGCCCGACCGCTCCCCGATCGAACAGCTGGAGGCCGCGGCCGAGCAGTACCTGCGGTTCTACCTCGAACAGCCGGAGTTCTTCCGGATGCTCGCGTTCCCCGCCCCGCTCGGCAACTACCCCGCCGCGGCCGAAACGGCGGCCCGCCTGGCGCACCGTGTCGACGAGCAGAACGCGCGCATGATCGACGCGATCGAGCGCGGCATCGCCGAGGGCGCGATCCGCCCGCTCGACGCGCGCAAAGCGGCCACCGTGCTCTGGGCGAGCTGGAACGGCGTACTCAGCCTCGCCTGGCGTCCCGACGCGCTGCGCGAGGACGAAGCCGGTCTCGCCGAACTGCTCTCTCTCGCGACGGACATCGCGAGCTGGGGCTTGCGGATCTCCTGAAAAAACGCCGCCGCTGGACGCCCTCCGCCCGCGAGGGTTGAGGCCGAGTCCCCCGGGTAACCACGGACCGAACCGCGACGGGAAGGGATCGGCATGTGCCGTCTGTTTGGTCTGTCCGCTGCCCCGGAGCGCGTGCACGCCACGTTCTGGCTGCTCGAAGCGCCCGACAGCCTCGCCGCCCAGAGCCGGCGCGAACCGGACGGGACCGGGCTCGGCATCTTCGACGAGCAAGGCACGCCGCGGGTCTGGAAACAGCCATTCGCGGCCTACGAGGACAAACAGTTCGCCTGCGAGGCCAAGGAATGCACGTCGACGACCTTCCTCGCCCACATCCGCTACGCCTCGACCGGCGGCCTCGAACCGGCCAACACCCATCCGTTCGCCCAGCACGGCCGGTTGTTCGCCCACAACGGCGTCATCGGCGATCTCCCCCGGCTGGAAGCCCGGCTCGGCGAGTACCGGGAGCTCGTCAAGGGCGACACCGACTCCGAACGTTTCTTCGCTCTCGTCACCCAAGAAATCGACGCTCATGACGGCGACGTGAGCGCCGGGATCACCGCCGCCGCCCGCTGGGCCGCCCTGAATCTCCCGGTGTACGCGATCAACCTCGTTCTCACCACCGCGGACGGCTTGTGGGCCTTGCGCTACCCCGACACGCACGACCTCTACGTCCTGCAGCGTTGCGCAGGCGGCCCGCACGGCGACCGGCACCTCGAACACGCGAGCGCGGCGGGCCGGATCCGGGCCCGGTCCAGCGGTCTCGCCCGGCACCGCGCCGCCGTGGTCGCCAGCGAACGCATGGACGAAGACCCCGGCTGGCAGAACCTCCGGCCCGGCGAACTGCTGCACGTCGGCGCGGACCTGACCGCGACCCGCCGGATCGTGCTCGAACAGCCGCCGCGGCACCCATTGACCCTCGACGACCTCGGCGCGCACGCCGCCGCGTCCCAGCAAGGCCAGTGACCCGCCCGGCACACCTGGCTCAGCGCCGCACCGTCGGCTCCCATCCCCGCCGCGCGGCCCGGTTCCCGACCTGGCCTGGATCGCGCCGCCGGTACACCACGTACGGCCGCAGTAGGTAGTGCACCGGCGCGCTGAACGCGTGCACCAGCCGGGAAAACGGCCACAACGCGAACAGCACCATGCCGAGCGCGGTGTGGAGCTGGTAGTCCACCGGCACGTGGGCCATCAGCTCCGGGTGCGGATCCAGCGTGAGGACGCCCCGGAACCACGGCGCGATCGTCTCGCGGTAGTCGTAGCCGCCGCGAAAGCCGTTGTCGATGACGGTCGTGGCGGTTCCGGCCAGCAGAGCCAGCGCGAGCACCGGGTACATCGCGCGGTCGCTGCGGCTCGTGCCCGCCCGGACCGCGGGCGTGCGCAACCGCCTCCACACCAGCACTCCGAGACCGGTGAGCGCGGCCAGACCGGCGACCGTGCCCATGGCCAGCGACACCAGGTGGTAGTTGTCCTCGGTGACGCCGAGCAATGCGGTGAGGCTCTTCGGGACCAGCAGGCCGAGCACGTGCCCGCCGAGCACCATCAGCAGTCCGAAGTGGAACAGCGGGCTGCCGATCCGCAGCAGTTTCGATTCGTGCAGCTGCGAGGACCGGCTCGTCCAGCCGAATTTGTCGTAGCGGTACCGCCAGACGGTGCCGCCGATCAGCAACGCGACGGTGGCGTACGGGGCGGCTCCCCACAACAGCACGTCAAGGCTGGTCATCGAGCGCTCCCGGTCGGATAGGGGTCGAGTCCCACCAGTTCGCGCGGCGGTTGCGGAACAGGGGATGCGGTCGCCGCGGCGATCGTCGCGAGCACGGCGGCGATCGCGTCCTGGTACGGCGTGCCGAGCTTGATCAGGTTGCGGTGCAACAGTTCCAGCCCAGGGCGGAACCGGGCGAGCAGTTCGCCGGCGGTGCCCGGATCGGCGGCTGCGGCGAATTCCAGTACCACCGGCAGGAAATCGGGCAGTTCGTTCTCGGCTGGTTCGAAGCCGTGTTCGCGGTAGTACTGCCGCAGCTCGGCCAGCGAGCTGCCGCGGCGGCGGGTGTCGCCGTCGGTGTACCAGGTCAGGTGCAGCGTGCGCCGGGGTTTGCGGTCGAAGACCTCGACGTAGTGCTCGCCCGGCGCGGGGCCGTCGAGATGGTCGAGCACCCGGAGCAGCTCGGCCCGGCCGGGGACGTCGGCGATCTCGTTCAGCACGGCGCGCAACAACGCCGTCTTGCCCAGTACCGAATCGTCCGGGTATTGCAGGCACCAGCCAGCCACGGCGCGCAGGACACCGCGGTGCCGGTTTTCCTTGGTATGGCGGCGAAACAGCCTCACCGGTCACCGCCGCGCGACAGCGTCGGGAAGAGCGCGTCCGGCCGTTCTCCTTCGCGCCAGCTCAGCAGGTCGACCTGTCCCGGCTCCGGGCCGCCGCCCATCCCGGGTCCGCCGTCGGTGTCGAGACTGCACTGCGTGGCAATGCTTTCCAGTGCGTGCGCCTGTCCGATGCCCGCGGTCGGGATGACGTACCGCTCGTCGTACTTGGCCAGCGCCAGCAGCCGGTGCATAGCGAACATCCGCTCCCCGTCCAAGCCGACCGCGGCGGCCAGCTGGTCGTCCGGTTCCCGGCCGAGCGTCACCGACCGCATATAGGAGCGCATCGCGGCGAGCCGGCGCAGCGACGCGCGGACCGGCTCCGGGTCCCCGGCGGTGAACAGCTCGGCCAGGTATTCGACCGGGATGCGCAGCGCGTCGATCGCGCCGAACAGGTTGTGCCCGTCCTCGCCGTCGAATCCGCTGCCGGACACCGCGTCCGCCACCGGGGACAGCGGCGGGACGTACCAGACCATCGGCATGGTCCGGTACTCCGGATGCAGCGGCAGCGCGAGCCGGTAGTCGTGGATGAGCCGGTAGACCGGGGACCGCTGGGCCGCGCCGATCCAGTCGCGCGGGATCCCGGCCCGCTCGGCCTGCCGGACCACGTCCGGATCGTGCGGGTCGAGCAGCAGGTCCAGCTGCGCCGGGTACAGGTCGTGCTCGTCGGGCACCGCGGCCGCCTCGGCGACCCGGTCGGCGTCGTAGAGGAGCACGCCGAGGTAGCGCAGGCGGCCCACGCAGGTCTCCGAGCACACTGTCGGCTGACCGGCCTCCACCCGCGGATAGCAGAAGGTGCACTTCTCCGCTTTGCCGGTCTTGTGGTTGAAGTAGACCTTCTTGTAGGGGCAGCCGGTGACGCACATCCGCCAGCCGCGGCAGCGTTCCTGGTCGACGAGGACAATGCCGTCCTCCTCGCGCTTGTACATCGCGCCGGACGGGCAACTGGCCACGCACGCGGGGTTGAGGCAGTGCTCGCAGATCCGCGGCAGGTAGAACATGAAGCTCTGCTCGAACTCCATCTTCACTTTCGCGCCGACCTGGTCCCGCACGCGTTCCAGCACCGGGTCCGCGACGCCGTGTTCGGTCGAGCCGCCGAGGTCGTCGTCCCAGTTCGGTCCCCAGGAGGGCTGCATCGGCTGCCCGGTGACCGCGGAGACCGGCGCCGCGGTCGGCACGTCGTCGCCGAGCGGGGCGTCGAGGAGCGTGCGGTACTCGTAGGTCCAGGGTTCGTAGTAGTCGCCGATCTCCGGCAAGTCCGGATTGGCGAACACGGTGGCGAGCTTGCGCAACCGTCCGCCGGCACGCAGTTTCAGCTTGCCGCCGGGAGTGCGGACCCAGCCGCCCTTGCCGCTCTCCTGGTCCTCGTAACGGCGCGGATACCCTTGCCCCGGCCGGGTTTCCACGTTGTTGAACCACACGTACTCGGTGCCCGCCCGGTTGGTCCACGTCTGCTTGCAGGTGACCGAACAGGTGTGGCAGCCGATGCACTTGTCCAGGTTCATCACCATGGCCAGCTGCGCCATGATCCTCATCAGTACCGCACCTCCTGGTCCCGGCGGCGGAGCACGGTGACCTCGTCGCGCTGGTTTCCGGTCGGCCCCAGGTAGTTGAAGCCGAAAGTCAGCTGGGCGTAGCCGCCGATCAGATGAGTGGGTTTCATCAGCAGCCGGGTGAGCGAATTGCCGGTGCCGCCGCGTTTGCCGGTCGTCTCGGTGCGCGGCACGTTCACGGCGCGGTCCTGGGCGTGGTACATGAACACGGTGCCCGCGGGCATCCGGTGCGACACGATCGCGCGCGCCGCCACCACGCCGTTGCGGTTCACCGCCTCGACCCAGTCGTTGTCGCGCACGCCGATCGCCGCCGCGTCCGCCGGGCTGACCCAGATCGTCTGGCCGCCCCGCGACAGCGTCAGCATGTGCAGGTTGTCCTGGTAGGTGGAGTGGATGGACCATTTGCTGTGCGGGGTCAGGTACCGCACGGTCACCTCGCCGGGCGAATCGCCGGTGTCGCCGAAGATCCGGTTGAGGTCCAGCGGCGGGCGGTAGACCGGCAGCGCCTCGCCGAGTTCGTGCATCCAGTCGTGGTCGAGGAAGAAGTGCTGCCGCCCGGTCAGCGTGTGCCACGGTTTGAGGTGCTCGACGTTGATCACGAACGCCGAGTACCGCCGTCCCCCGCTTTCGCTGCCCGACCATTCCGGGCTGGTGATCACCGCGGCGGGGCGCGATCGCGTGTCGGCGAAGGTGATCCGCTTGCCCTCGTGCTCGGCGGCCAGGTGCGCCAGCTCCTGTCCGACCCGCCGCTCCAGCTGTTCGAACCCTTGCACCGCAAGACGTCCGTTCGTGGTGCCGGAGAGCGCGAGCACCGCGTCCGAGGCGCGGATGTCGGTGTCGATCAGCGGTCTTCCCTCGGCGGGACCGGAGCGGGCGAGGCCGTTTTTCTTGCCCAGCCAGGCCAGTTCCTCCCGGACGTCGTAGGAGACGCCCTTGGTGGCGGTGCCGAATTCGTCCAGCAGCGGTCCCAGCGTGGCCAGTTTCGCGGCCACCGCGGGGTAATCCCGTTCGACCACGGTCAACGCCGGGAAGGTGACGCCGGGAACGGGCTCGGTCTCGCCGTCGCGCCAGTCCCGGACGACGCCGCCGGGCTGCGCGGCCTCGCCCGCGGTGTCATGCAGCATCGGCGTGGCGACCAGGTCCTTGCGCACGCCGAGGTGGACGCGGGCCAGTTCGCTGAACCGGCGCGCGATGGTGTGGAAGGCGTCGAAGTCGGTCCGGGTCTGCCACGGCGGATCGACCGCGGCGTTGAACGAATGCACGAACGGGTGCATGTCGGTGGACGACAGGTCGTGCTTCTCGTACCAGGTCGCGGCGGGCAGCACGACGTCGGCGAACAAGGTGGTGCTGGTCATCCGGAAGTCCAGCGCCAGCATCAGGTCCAGCTTGCCCTCGGGCGTTTCTTCGCGCCAGGCAACGGTTTCCGGGCGCAGGTGCGGCGGCGTCTCTTCCGCGCGGACGTTCGCGTCCGTGCCGAGCAGATGGCGCAGGAAGTACTCGTGCCCCTTCGCCGAGGAGCCCAGCAGATTCGATCGCCACACGGTCAGCACGCGCGGCCAGTTCTCCGGCGCGTCCGGGTCCTCGCAGGCGAACCCCAGCTCGCCGCTGCGGACCCGCGCGACGACGTGCTCGACCGGGTCCTCCCCGGCCGCCTCGGCCTCGTCGACCAGGTCGAGCGGATTGCGGTCGAAGGTCGGGTACGACGGCATCCAGCCGAGCCGGGCCGAGGTCGCCAGCGTGTCGGCGGCCGACGTGCCGGCGAGTTTCCCGGTCGCCAGCGGGGAAAGCAGCGCGTCGTTGCGCATCCGGTCGTAGCGCCACTGGCCGGTGTGCAGGTACCAGTAGGCGGTGCCGATCATGTGCCGCGGCGGCCGGACCCAGTCCAGCGCGCCGGCCAGCGTCGCGTGCCCGGTCAGCGGGCGCACCTTCTCCTGGCCGACGTAATGCGCCCAGCCGCCGCCGTTGCGGCCCTGGCAGCCGGTCATGGTCAGCAGCGCGAGGAACGTGCGGTACACGGTGTCGGAGTGGAACCAGTGGTTGGTCCCGGCCCCCATCAGGATCATGCACCGGCCGCGGGATTCCTCGGCGGTGCGGGCGAATTCGCGCGCGATGCGGGTCACCCGGTCGGCCGGAACCGACGTGATCTCCTCCTGCCACGCCGGGGTGCCCGGCTGGCTCGGATCGGCGTACGACTCCGGCCAGCTGCCGGGAAGCCCCGCGCGGCGCACGCCGTACTGCGCGAGCAGCAGGTCGAACACGGTGGTGACCACGCGACCGCCGAGGCGCCGCACCGGCACGCCCCGGCGCAGCACCGCCCCGGAGCCGTCCGTCGCGTCGAACCTCGGCAGCAGGACCTCGGCCGTTTCCCCTTCGCCGAGCAGGGTCAGCCGCGGGACGACGTCGCCGAGGTCGAGGTTCCAGCGCCCCTCGTCCTCGTCGTTCCAGCGGAACCCCAGCGAGCCGCCGGGCACCACCGGTTCCCCGGTGCGGTCGTCCAGCAGGACCGTCTTCCACGCCGCCTCGGCGACGTCCTGGCCGAGGTTCGCGGCGGTGAGGAACTTCCCCGGCACCGTCGCGTCGTCCCGCTCCTCCAGCGTGACCAGGAAGGGCAGATCGGTGAAGCGGCGCGCGTAATCGGCGAAGTAATCGATTTCTTTCTCGACGAAGAACTCGGTGAGGATCACGTGCCCCATCGCCATCGCGAGCGCCGCGTCGGTGCCCGGATGCGGCGCGAGCCATTCGTCGGCGAACTTGGTGTTGTCCGCGTAGTCCGGCGACACCACCACGACCTTCTGGCCCCGGTAGCGGGCTTCGGTCATCCAGTGCGCGTCCGGAGTGCGGGTGACCGGGACGTTGGAGCCCCACATGACCAGGTAGGCCGCGTCCCACCAGTCCGCGGACTCGGGCACGTCGGTCTGGTCGCCGAACACCTGCGGCGAGGCGACCGGCAGGTCCGCGTACCAGTCGTAGAACGACAGCATCGGCGCGCCGAGCAAGGCCATGAACCGGGACCCGACCGCGTGCGAGACCAGCGACATCGCCGGAATCGGCGAAAACCCGGCCACCCGGTCCGGCCCGTACCGCGCGATCGCGTGCACATGCGCCGCCGCGGCGATCTCGGCGGCCTCGTCCCAGCTCACCCGCACCAGCCCGCCCTTCCCGCGGGCACGCTGGTAAGCCCGGCGCTTCACCGGATCGTCCACAATGGACTCCCAAGCACGCACCGGATCACCGTGCCCGGCCCGCGCGGCGCGGTACATCTCGACCAGCACGCCGCGGGCGTACGGGAACCGCACCCGGGTCGGAGAATAGGAATACCAGGAGAACGACGCACCGCGCGGGCAGCCTCGGGGTTCGTATTCCGGCAGATCCGGGCCCACCGAGGGATAGTCCGGATCCTGGCTCTCCCAGGTGATGATCCCGTCCTTGACGTAGACCTTCCACCGGCAGGACCCCGTGCAGTTGACGCCGTGCGTGGACGGGACGATCTTGTCGTGGCTCCAGCGGTCCCGGTAGAACACGTCGCCCTCGCGTCCGCCGGTGCGATACACCGCGCGCAGGTCCGGCGAGGTGCTCGACCGGGTCAAATACCGCCCCAGCCGCAACAACGCGTCCGACGCGGGCGTAGCGCTTGCCCGGGACTGGTCACCCATCGTTCGTCCGACCTCCGAATGGAAACAGCGCGACGCGTCCGAAGCGAAATGCGCGGGGCGCGGGAACGGCTTCACGTTAGCGGTGATCGCCCTAAAAATGCCGTATCCATCCAGCCGTGGTGATCTGTTTCACTGTGCAACAGTTCGTTTTTTATAGGGCGGGTAAAACTTTCCTCAACCAGTCGGAGTCGCCCATTCGAGTGGCGCAACCCGTTGTCCAGCAAGGACTTTGCTCGCTACCGTTGCCGGTGTCGGAATTGACCGATGAATGATGATCAACACTTTCGCCGGAGTTCTTTTCGCGATTAATCCGCACCGGCGAACAAGGAATCGACGCCGAAGGTCAATGGCCCCGACCGCTCGTCGCAGCCGGGGCCATCCATGTCGCGCGCGCCTTGCCGGAATCAGTCCCGGCAAGGACGTTGTCAGCTTCCCGCGGCATCCCGCTCCGTCGCGGCCCGGAACCGGTCGAGGTACAACGGCCAGCCCGAACCGGAGCCGAGACCCGCGAAGCTCTCCCAGCCTTCGCCGTGCCGGTCGAGATGCCGATGCTCGAGCACGACCCGGGTGCGCCCGGCACCCTCGGCGAGGAACCGGATCTCCACCTCGCTGGTACGACCGGGATCGGACTCCAACTGCCAGCGAGGGCTGATGTCCCAGCTGAGAACCAGCCGATCCGGCGGCTCGCAAGCAAGCACCCGCGCCCAGGTGCACCGGCTGCCGTCGGAACCGAGGTCGTACACGGTGCCACCGGCCTCAGGCTCCAGCACGGTCCGTTCGATCGGCACCGCGAGGAGGTTGTGCTCGCGAGGCTTGACCTCGTCGAACCGCTCGGTGAACACGCGGAAGGCCCGCTCGAGGGGAACGTCGACGAGGATGTCGAAGTGCAGGACGGTCGGATCTTGCGAGGTGGTGCTCATCGGGTGGTGTCCTTCCAGAAGGAGCCGAGTTCCCGGCGGGTGTCCGCCACGGCCGTGGGTGCGTTGACAAGAGGAAGACGAACGGATCGGCCGCGACTCGACAGGGCGTTCGGAGATTTTTGGCCAGATCGGTGACGTCGTGCATTGGCCCCGGACACGACGTTCGCGGCCCCTTCCCGTATTCGCGATCGACCGCAGGACACGGCCCGGGCGGCGAAGGTGGGTGCGAAGCCTCAGTCTCGACGGCTGAAGTTGTGCTCCGCGGCCCGGACCGCCCGACGCCCCATCTCCCCCAGGTAGTCCGCCAGCTCCGACGGTTCTTCGACTTCGAAGTCGCAACCCAGCAGGGCCATCCGGAACGCGATCCATTCCAGCGAGTCCGCCCTCGTCCGCAATCGGCAGCTGTGCTCGTCGACCGCTTCCAGATCCGCCCGGACCCCGCCCATGCGACGGCGCACCTCCTCGACCGGGGCGTGCAGGGTCACCACCGCCCGGTAAGTGGGCGACCGTTCGAACAGCTTGCTCGCGACGTAACTGGCGGCGTCTTTGGCCGGCAGTTCCCGCGGCGCCGCCCGGACGCCGGTCAGGAACGGTTTCCGCATCCGGTCCGCGCGGAAGATTCGCCAGTCCGCGCGCTCGTTGTCCCACGCCACCAGGTACCAGCGGCGCTTGGTCGACACGAGCCGATGCGGTTCCACCAGCCGCCGGGTCTCGCTCCCGTCGGCCGCTTGATAGTGGAAACGCAGCTTCTCGTGCTGGGCCGCCGCGACCGCCATCAGCGCCAGGTCTTCCGGGTCGACCTGCGGGCCGTCTCCCGGCAGAAGAGGTTCGGTGGCCGTGTTCAAGGCGTCGACCCGGTGCCGGAGGCGCGAAGGAAGCACCTGCAGCAACTTCGCGAAAGCCCGCACCGACGCTTCCTCGATGCCCTCCACCGCGTGCCCGGCCGCGGTGCGCAAGCCGACCGCGATGGCCACCGCTTCCTCATCGTCCAGCAGCAGTGGGGGCATCGCATGGCCGGCCACCAAGCGGTATCCGCCGATCGCCCCATCGTGGCCTCGACCGGGTAGCCCAGCTCGCGCAGCCGGTCGATGTCGCGGCGGATGGTCCGAGGGCTGACGCCGAGCCGCTCGGCCAGCTCGCTGCCCGGCCACTCGCGCGGGGTCTGCAGCAGCGAGAGCAAGGCCAGCAGCCGTGCGGGCGTGTCCGTCATGTCTTCGAGTATCCCGCCTTAGTAGGTCAAGATCTGGCCTACATGGGTTCTACCGTCGGGTTCATGACGACGAGGGAGAACGCCATGACCGCCCCGACCAGCGTTTCCGGCGTCCTGCCGGCGGCGCAGCCGTTCGATCTGCGCACCTCGATCCGGTTCCTCCGCGGATTCGGCGCCTGCCGCGGGGACCAGGTCATGACTGACGACACCCTGACCAAGGCGATCGCCCTCGACGGCCAGGCCGTCGTGTTCAAGGTCAGCCCCAGCGGCAGCGGCGTCCGGTACGAACTGCACTCGGACCGCCCGATCCAGGCCGATCTGCGGGACGCGGTGCTCTTCAAGATCGACGGCTACCTGAGCCTGTCCGACGACCTCACCGAGTTCTACGCCCAAGCGGCAGGCGACCACCCCGGCTACGCACGCATCGTGGAGGCGCTCCGCGGGCTCCACCAGGTGCGGTTCCTGACCGTGGCGGAAATCGGCGTCTGGGCGGTGCTTTCCCAGCGCACGCCGAAGAACGTCTCCACCGCACTCAAACGCCGGATCACCGAACGGTTCGGCCGCCCGATCCGCTACGACGGGCTGCAGTTCCAAGCCTTCCCCGAACTCACGGATCTGCGGCAGCTCGAAGTCGACGACTGGCTGGCGATCGTCAAGAACGCACGCAAAGCCGAATACCTCGCCAGCCTGGTCGAGGGTTTGCTCGACATCGGCGAGGCCTACCTCCGCACCGCTTCCTACCCGCAGGCGACCAAAGCGCTTCGCGGCATCAAAGGCGTCGGCGAGTTCTCCGCCGCCGCGATTCTCCTGCGGGGTTTGGGCCGGATGGATTTCGTTCCGCTGGACATGCCGAACTTCGCCGACGCGACAGCCAGGATCTACGGCCCCGGATACGACAACCAGCTCCTGCGCAACCGCTACCGCGACAACCTCGGTTACTGGGCCTACTACCTGCACACCGGTCTCGGCGCCCTGCGCGACGAGGCTCTGGAACCGGCCGCTCGGTCGCTGACGCCCGGATGCCGTTGACCCTGGTTCGAGGCATGCGGCTGCGCGGTCGGAGAGGCCCGTTCCGCGGGCTCGAGCCGAACTGGCCGGTGGTGATGTGGAACGTCGATCCGGACAAGGCGGGATCGCAGACGCTCGTCCGCACCGGGAGTTCCCGCAGAGCGCCAGCCAGGAAGGTTTCCTCGGGACGAGATCAGCACGATCGCCCCGCCGCGGCCATCGAGGATGTCGTCGAGCTGGCTGTCGGTCAGGTTGAGGTCGCCGTCGGGCAGGTTGGTCACCACTTTCGTGCCCGCGGTCAGAATGCCGGAATTTCGTACCGGCCACCCTTGATCCAGCCTGATTCGAACGGAAAGCCGATCGGCGCGAATCCCAGCGCCGAAATCGTGAGACTGGCCTTCACCTCGGACATGGCAGCCGCCAAACCCGTCGCCGGTCAACTCCAGCTCAAAGGGAGCCCCTCGACCGCGAACCGCCCGCTCCCCGGCACACTGGCACCGGAATCGAACGACTGCGCGGCGGCCGACAGGAAGTTCGGCCCGTCCTTCACCGAGGCACGAACGCTTCCCGTCGTCCCCGCGATGTACCCGTAAGCGCTCGGCGTGACCCGCGCTCCGGCCGACGAGGCCGCATCGGCCGGAGCCCATGCGGCCGAACTTCCGACCAGCCCCATCGCGGACAGCACGACGACCCACTTCCAACGCATCCGAATCAGCCCTAACGTCACTTAGCTGCACTTCACGCCCCACGGCGCGCGTAGATACTTCGCGGCGGTCTCAATTCATGCTGGCAAAAGAGAAGCGGGCTCGGCAAGTCGATTCCAGGACAACGATCCGCCGCCGACTGCGATCGCACCGTGAACCACGAATCACTGACCGAGGCACCAATTGTCCTGCTGTCAGGCGGAAATCACTGCGGAACCGCCCCTGGCGAGCACCTCGACGCAAGGTGGCCGAACCTGCCTTTCCAGCCATTCTCTACCGTCCAAATAATTCAATATTTCATCACCCGAAGTGAATGATTCCTGGATTCAACAGTGAATTATTCCGGCCTTTGCCGTTTGCCTGGCCGTACCGCGGAACCTCGATTATCCTGCTGATGCTCCGTCGCGGACTTCGCCTCCCAGCGGAGTTCAAGTTCCCCGATGGCAAGCGGTCTGGTCTGGGTGCGCTGCCGGAGGGTCCCGTTCGGGCAGGTACTGCGCCTCAGCCTGCCCGGCGGGGGACGCGAACGAAAGGCCGTGGATCACGATGACAGGTGACCCAATGGATCCGCGCACCGGCAGCGCGCTCGGCAGGGAGCGAGCAACGGACGGGCCGTACGAGCCGACGCGGCAGTCGCTGGCTCGCCACCCGCTGCCTGAGTGGTGGGACGACGGCAAGTTCGGCATTTTCGTGCATTGGGGCGCGTATTCGGTGCCCGCGTTCGGTTCCGCGTTGCTGCCGGGCACGGACCGGGTGCGTTCCCGGCTGCCGAAGACGCTCGGGGAGTACTGCGCGAGCGAATGGTATGCGCGCCTGCAGCAGATCCCGGGCACTTCGGCGTGGCTGCACCACCTTCGCCGCTACGGCACCGCCACGACCTACGACCGCTTCATCGAGCGATTCCGCGCGGAACGATTCGACCCCGACGACTGGGTCAGCCTCTTCGCCGAAGCCGGCGCACGCTATTTTGTGCTGACCGCCAAACACCACGACGGACTCGCCCTGTGGCCGACTGCCACCACCGGCCGCACCACGGCCGAGTTGGGGCCGCGACGCGACCTCGTCGGTGAACTGGTCGGCGCGGCCCGCGAACACGGCGGCGTCAAACCCGGGCTGTACTACTCCGTGCCGGAATGGTTCAATCCCGCACCCTACCGAGGCGGCAGGTCAAGCTGGGGCGAGAGCGCGACAGTCAACCGGCTGATGTTCCCCCAACAGCCGCCGCGCAATGCCTACACGCGCCGGCGCGTCCCGTATACCGGCCAGGGAATGGTCTACGACTACGCCGAGAGCATCGTCCGCCCCCAGTTGCGCGAACTCGTCGACCGGTACCGGCCCTCGATGATCTGGTGCGACATCGGCGGCGACGAGGATTACTTCCGCGGCAACGAAACCATCGCGTACTACTACAACCGGGCGGCCGCCGCGAATCCGGACGGCGTCCTGGTCAACGACCGATTCGGCGACGGTCGCACGCACCGCGACTACACCACCGTCGAGCAGGGCGCCGGCATGAACCAGCAGCCCACCGGCGAGCGCTCCGAAGTGTGCCGCACGATGGCGGAATCCTGGGGCTACGACACCCGCGAAACCGCGGACTCCCTGCGCGGCACCGGCGAACTGGTGCACCTGCTCGTCAATTCCGTCGCGGCCAACGCGAACCTGCTGCTCAACATCGGCCCGCGCGCTGACGGCACCATCCCCGAACCGATGCGCGAGCGGTTGCACGGCATCGGTGCGTGGTTGAAAATCAACGGCGAGGCGATCTATGGCACGCGACCGTGGACACAGCCGACGACGGGAAACCTTCGATGCACAGTCGGCAAGACCACTGGTGCGCTCTACCTGACCGCGCTGTCCTGGCCGGGCAGCGAACTTGTGGCCGACTTCGGCTTCCCGACCAGCGAGCGGACGCGGATCACGCTGCTCGGATCGGACGGACGGCCGCTGGCCTGGCGCCGCGACGGCCGCCGCCTCGTCATCACCACCCCGGGGGCCGACCCGGCCCGGGCGACCGCGAGCCAGCACGCCTACGTCTTCCGCGTCGACACCCAGTGAACAGATCCGCCGCTAGCACGGATATCGGCGCAATCCGCGTCGGCTCATGGCTTCCACCGGGGCCGGAATGATCAGCTCAGCACGGCTTCACCGCACGCATTGACCTGTGCCCGCCCAGAAAGGACCCTCCCCCATGCCCACTGTCGACCCGGCGCGCACCGCAGTGATCGCGATCCACCTGCAGCACGACATCGTCGGCCCCGATGGCGCCTTCGCACCGTTCTTCCGCGCCGAAGTCGAGCGCACCGGCGTGCTCGACACGTCCGCCCGGGTCTTGGCCGGCGCGCGCCGAGCCGGTGCGAAGATCGTCTACACCCGCGTCGCGTTCAAGCCCGGACATCCTGACCTCGTGGCGAACTCGCCTCTGCTGGGCATGGTCGCCGCGAACAACTGCCTCGTCGACGGAACGCCGGGCGCGGCACTCGTCGAATCGGCCGCCCCAGCCGGCACGGACACGATCGTGACCCACACGCGGATCACCGGTTTCCACGCCAGCGCACTGGATGTCGTCCTCCGCGCCGGCGGAATCGACACCGTCGCGTTCGCCGGTGTGGCCACCAACATTTCGGTCGAAGGCACCGCCCGAACCGCCTCGGAACTCGGCTACCGCACCATCGTCCTTTCCGATGCCTGCTCCGCCGGTTCCGAAGCCGCGCACCAGGCGTCGCTGGAGTCGCTCAGTCTTCTGGCCGAGGTCAGCATCGCCGACGACTTCCTCTCCGCGCTCACCAGCGAACCCGCGGCCGGATGAGCGTCCCGGCCGGTCGAACGGCTCTCGACGCCTCGTCCTCGGCCGAAGTCCGCCTGACCGCCGCGCAGCGGGCCAGGACGGACCTCACCCCTCGATCCGGCGGGTCCGCCCGGCCACCGCCCTGCGGACTCCGGGGATTTCGGAGAGCTCCGCAGTCAGCTCGAACAGAGAGCCCCGACCGTCGAGATGCAGCGCGACCTCAGTGGCTTTCCGTCCATCGTCGTACACCGTTTCCGGCTCGACCACGATTTCCCGCACTATCCAGCCCCGGCCCGTGCAGGCGGCGAGAGCGGCCCGCAGGACGCCTTGGCCGTCGTCGTAGCTCAGCTGCAGGATCGGCGGTTCGCGCCGATGTCTCGCGGCGAATACCGCGAGACGAGACAGTCCCCGGGTCGCGAGGAAGAACCCGGCCGTCCCCGCAGTGGCGAGCACAGGGAGCCCCGCGCCGCACGCCATTCCGATCGCCGCGGTGACCCAGACCGTCGCCGCCGTGGTCAGCCCCTGCACCGCGTTGCTCCGAATGAAGATCAAGCCGCCGCCGAGAAAGCCCACACCCGAAACGACCTGCGCGGCGACGCGCGAGGGGTCGAGCGAGACGTGCGGGTTGTTCAGGAAGTCGTCAAAGCCGTACTTGGACACCAGCATGAACACCGCTGATCCGACTCCGACCAGCGCGTGCGTCCGCAGACCCGCGGACTTCATGCTCAGTTCCCGTTCCAGTCCGATAAAAGTGCTCAGCACGAGCGCGACCAGCACCGGAGCCAGCAGCGACCACTGCTGGCCGGTAGACCACAACGGCCCCATCAAACCTCCCGCGAAAGCTGAGCACGCGGTGCCCGCACCGGGGCGACCCCGTCCACGACAGCACATCCAAAAACGGCGATCACGCGACCGCTGCTCCTTACCGGATAGCTCACCGCAGCAACCGAAAAAAGCACAATCGCATGACCGCGTGGACTGACCAAGTTAATTCAGGGGACGGCCTCCGCGCTACGGCAACCGGTCACCGCCTGGCAATGAATTCTTCACCAGCGCGTCGCGCACGCGGCATCGCAGACCACACCGGACCCATGTTTCCCCGACTGGAAAGCAGAATCCCCTCCGGCCGACGGAGTCCCTGAACCGCCGGCCGGAGGGGAAGAAGCCCCGCCATGGACCGCACTGGAAGGGAACAGCCCATCGCGAAGCACCGACAGCCTAACCCGAAACACCTTCGAACGCAGCATATCCGCGAATATTCCCGGCCAGGGAGCCAACATTTCCCAGGTGTCGCGTTATACGTGTCATAAACCGTTTACTCCTGCCGCACTGAACGATAGGGGATAAATTCATGTCGGGTCGCGGATTTCGTCCCGAGAGCTCAGGCAGCACGGATTGTTCCGGAAAGCGGAACGGCGGGTTGGGTGCCGATGGTGAACTGTCCGTCGGTGTGCGGACCGATGGCGCTCTGGTCCGCGGTGACGGTCATCTGCAGGGTGCGGTAGTCGGCGCCCGCAGGAGATCCGGGGAGGTTGAGCTGGATCGGGTCGAGCACGACGAGGGTTCGGCCGTCGTCCTCGACCCGGGTGCGGAGGTCGTGTCCAGGGCCACCGGTGTCGGCGACGTGGGTTGCCACGCCGGTGAACCGGAAGCCGGTCGGTGCGATGAACCGCTGTTCGGCCGTTGCGGACACGGGCATGCCCTTGGGAGCGGCGAACGAGACGGTCAGGACGGTGTTCGCGCCAGCTCGCGCCTCTGGGACGAAGGTCTGTGTGGCGTGCAGTGCCGACTCCCCTGCCGGGGTCAGAGTGAAGGGGACCGGCGCGGACTGACGCTTCTGTCCGGCGGCCGCGGCGGTCAGGGTGTGCTGCCCGGGTGCCAGGTTCACCGGCAGTGTCGTGCGCCAGACGCCGTCCTTCGACGCGTCCGTTTCGGCAACGGCGGCACCGTCAACGGTCACGCTCACCCGCTGGCCCGGCGCGGCTGTGCCGCTCACTTCGGCACCGGGCCGCACCGATGCGCCCTTCCCCGGCGAAGCGACCGCTGGAGCCGGTTTGAGATCGCCTGGATAGAGGTACTCCGGCGCCGGCTTGCCATTGCGGTAGATCCAGGCATCGAAAAAGCCCTGCAGATCCTTGTGCGACACCTCTTCGGCGTAGCGCTGGAACTCCTGCATGTTCACGTTTCCGTCGCGATGCAGGGCGGGCCAAGTCTTGAGCACGCGGTCGAACGCCTCCTGCCCCACGTACTTGCTCAGTGCGTGCAACATGACCGGGCCCTTGGAGTACACGTCGGTGAATTCGTTGCCAGGGCCCATGTCGTAGAGCTTGCCCGCCCAGAACTCTTCACCGTTCGCGGCGATTTCGTCGAAGTACCTGGCGTCGAGGTCCACGCCGTCCTTCGCCTGCTCCCACTGCCAGGTCGCGTAGGACGCGAAGCACTCGTTGAGGCAGATGTCCTTCCACTTGTCGACGGCCACCGAGTCGCCGTACCACTGGTGCGCGTTCTCGTGCACGATCGTGCCGATGTCGCCCGCGCCGCCGGAGTAGATCGGACGGCTCATGGTTTCGAGCGAGTAGGGGAGCTGCTCGTTCAGGTAGATGCCGCCCGCGGCACTGGCCGGGTACTTCCCGAACTTCGACTCCAGGAAGTCGAGGATCTCCGGCAGCCTCGCGTCGGCCTGCTTGGTGGTGTCCGGGATACCCGGGGCGTATGCGCTGACGATCGGGGTGCCGTCCGCGCGCTGGCGCTTGTTCAAGGTCCACTTGTCGATCGCGAGCGTGGTCATGTAGGGCGCGGCCGGAGTGTCCTCGGACCACACGTGCGTGGTGCCCCCGGCGGTCTTGAACGTGCCCGCCTCGCGGCCGTTGGAAACCGCCTTCCACTCGTCCGGAACCGTGACGGCCAACCGGAACCGGGCCTTGTCGCGGGGAGTCTCGTTGGCCGGGTACCAGGTCATGGCCGACTGCGGCTGGCCTGCCGCGAACGCTCCGCCGGACCTGGCGTACTGCCAGCCGTTGCTGTCCGAGCCGAACGCACCCGATATCGCCTCCGGGACGCCGTGGTAGGCGATCTCGGCGCTGAAGCGCAGCCCGCGCACGAGCGAGTTGCGCGGCGTGATCACGAGTTCGTGGTCGCCGGTGCGGCTGAATTGGGCGGGAAGGCCGTTGACCTTCACCGAGTCGACGGTGAGACCGCGCAGGTCGAGGTTGAACGAACTGAGCGATCGGGTCGCGCGTGCGTTGACTGTCTGCAGGCCGGTGAGCTGGCTGCTGGCCGGGACGTAGGCGACCTTGAGGTCGTAGTCGGAGACGTCGTATCCGCCGTTGCCGTCCTGCGGGTAGTAGCTGTCCCCGGCCCCGTCCGCACCCGGGGCCGGCTCGTCCTGGCCTGCCGAGGCGATGGTGGCGCCGAGCGTCAATGCGGTGAGGATGGCGGCGACGGTCGCTGCCGGACGACGCCAGCGTTGCGGTGCGCTCATGACACTCCTGATCGTGGTGAACGGATTCCGTGGGCCGTCTCGAGAGGACTGAGACGGCCCACGGTCAGGTCAGCGTGCGGCGACGAGCGCCTAGGACTGCGACTTCATCAGCTTCGGGTACTCCTTCTGGAACTTCTCGATCACCGTCGCGGACGGAACGATCTTGTTCGGGTTGTCCTGCTTGAGGGCTTGCTGCTCGCCCCACGTACCCGCCGCCTTGCGCTGGCCGGGAGTTCCGTGGCTGTGCTCGCAGTCGCCGATGGAAGCGCTCAGGTAGGCGAATTCCTGCTGCGCGCGGGCGTCCCACGCCGCGCCCTTCGCATGCGCGAGGAAATAGCCCGCGTACGCGTCCGGGCCCATTTCGCCGGACTCGTCACCCGGCGAGTTGTCGTGCGCGAAGTCGACCTGGTGCCCGTACTCGTGTCCCAAGATCCCTTCCACCGACACATCGCCGAAGCCGCCCCGGCCGACCAGCTCGAGCAGGCCGTCGCCGAGCAGGATGCGCTTGCCGCCCGGGCTGCCGGGCTGCTGCGCGAACGCGTTGCCCGACAGCAACGGGTTCCGTCCGCCCTGCAATGCCGGCACCTCGTGCACGACCTTGCTCGCCAGCGCGCCCGCCGCGGCGGCCCGCTCCGGGGCGAGGCCGCGCGCGAACGTCTCCCTCATCTTCTCCGGGCTGGCCGCGTCCGTACCCTTGAACGCCACCAGCTGAATGTTCCAGCTCTCGATGTCCCAGAACCCGCGCAGCTTGTCGATCGCGGCCGCGGCGCGGGGCGTGTACTGGCCGTCGGTACCGACGACCTGCGGGCTCTTGTCGTTCGCGACCACCGACGCGTACAGGTAGTTGAGGCTGCCGACCACGGACGCCGCTCGCTGTTCAACCTTCGTGAGCGGTGCTTTGAGCTTTTCGAACTCGGAAAGCAGCGTCCCGGGGGTGCAACCCGGAATGGCGTCCGGCTCGGCTTCGGCTTCGCGACCGGACCCGAGAATCGGTGACTCGACCAGCGGCTTGCTGTCGCGCAGCACACTCGCGAGTCCCGGAACCTTCACGAGATCCTGGAATTCCCGCTCCAACTGTGCGATGTCCTTCTCTGCCGACGAAGGCTTCGCCGGATTCGGCGCGGCTGCTGCCGCCGGGACCGCCGTACCGGCCGCAGCCGCTACGAGAACGCCGACGGCGACAAAGGTCCTGCCGAGAGTTCGGGGGCGTTGTGACACGAGGTACCTCTCCTCCGGTTCGTCTGTGCGGAGCTGCGAACGTAAGTCAATCTCCGCCGAGAGAACAGGTACGTGAACTAAAAACCCCAGTATCGAGGCAGAACTTTAGTAGTGAATCGGGCCGCCGGGTCCCCCTTTTCCGGAACGCGAGCGAATGGTCAAGCGTTCCCGCGAAAGTCATTCGAAAAATAATGTCCGCGCTTCGATTCTTGTGGGCCGGGACTGTCCACGACGAACAGAGCGCGGACCGGGAACGGCCGCGACAGCAGCGAAAGCGGCGGCCGGAGCGGGACTACCGCGGCTCGTGCCCCGAACCGCTGGCCGGAGAACTCGCGGAACTGGTCACCGACGTCTCACTACTAGGTCCGCATTCGCCGCTGAGTCCGTCGTCGGGGGACTGCTCTCCGCTGCGTCGGCTTTCTCGCGTCGACGGAACTTCGTCCGGGCTCGGCGTTTCGCACCTCGAGGGTGTCGCGCTGGCCGAGGTCGACGGGGTGCCGGTCGTGCTGGCCGGCGGCGTCGTCGGTTCCGGCTTCGTCGAGGTGGCCGGAAGCTCCCAGCTGGAGGGTGCTCCGCTGCTTGGCGAGTTCGCGGTCCCCGCGTTGTCCGGTGGAGCGGAGTTCGGTGCGGCGGGCGTTTGCGGGACCGGCATCGCACTCGGAGCGCTCTCGGCCGGTTTCCCGGGCGGTCCGCCGATGGGCGTCTCAGCGTCGGGCAGCTCCGCCGCACCGCCGCGGTAGCGGACCGCCCATGCCATTACCGTGTCCACATAGGATTGCGAGTTGTTGTACCGGCGCACGGCGATCCGCTGGCCGCCGTCCGCGGAAAGGTCGAGCCCGCCCGAGCAGAGGTAGCGGCCCGCGGCGAGAGTTTCGTCGTAAACGTTGTTCGGGTCGGAAGTCCCGTCGCCGTTGCCGTCGGAAGCGTACTGGCGCCAGGTGCCGGTGATGAATTGCATCGCGCCGACGGCGTGGTCCCACACCGGGTCTCCGGTGAACGCGCCGCCGTCGGCGGACCGGATCGCGGCGAATCCTCCCGTTCCGTCGAGCGCCGGGCCCAGGATCCGTTCGAGGGTGTTCCCCTTCTCGTCGACGTAGCCGCCGCGCGCGTGGTTCGACTCGATGCGGCCGACGCTGGCGAGCAGCGCCCAGTCGAGGCGGCAGCCCGGCTGTTGCTTGCCCATGAGGCCGGCCGCGTTCCGGTATGCCTTGAGCATGCTCGCGGGAATTCCCCGCGGGCCGGACGCTCCGGCCGAGCCGGAATCGGCGCGCGGCTCGGACATCTCAGGCGGCTCGGGCGCCTGCGGCAGACGTCCGTCGACCGGCATCGGCGGGACTTCCGCACGAGGGCCCGCCGGGGCGGGGAGCTGCTGAACTCCCGGCCTGGTGAGCGCGACCGGCGAACTCGGCCCGCTGGCGGTGACCGCCGGCAGGATCGCCAGGACGCCGCCGGCCAGGGCAGCGGCAGCCCGCCCCCGTGCCGAACGCGTTCCGCGCTTCCCACCAGGCCACATCGCCGCCACTCCCCCGCCATTCCAGTCAAACCCCGCCGAGCGTTAATTACGCATCCCCTCGCAGGCCCGCATAACGTCTTTCTCAATCCACGCTAACTCCGCCTGGTGCGGCTTTCGACAATGAAATAGCACTGACCTGCCGTGCAATTTTTCATGCGGGCAGCCTCACTTCCACGCGGGCACGCTTCAGCTCGGCGCACCGCGAACCGCCGTGGAGGAGAGGCTCGTCGGCCTCGCCTCCACGGCGGCTCATTCACCCCGGCCCCGGCACCGGATACTGCTGATCAGCGGTGTTGGGGGAACTCCACCAGCTGTTGATACGTCGGGCGGTTCTGCCATCCGATGCTGGGCGCCTCCACCGCGCCCATGGGCGTGAACCGGATCTTGTCGGCGCACCACGCGTCACCGGCCTTGCATTCCTCGTCGCCCGGGTAAACCTCCGAACCCGGCGTGTCGACGGCTTCCTTGAGCGTGCGCAGCAGGGTGCCGCGGCAGTCTTCCAGCGTTCCGCAGAATCCGGTCGGCATCGGACCGTTCACCTGCTGTCCCAGCGTGGACCGCAGATCCTTGTCCACATACGACCACCAGCCGTTTTCGAAGGCGGACCCTCGGTGGGGAGCTGTCTTCCCTCCCGGAAGGGGCGTCGACGGCGACTCGTCGATCTGAAGGTTCCGCTCCGTAGCGGCGTACAGCTCGTCGCCCATGCCCGGCCGGAACATCGCATCCACCAGCCGCGGCCACCACGCGTCCATGATCTTGACGGCGCGGTCGTCGATGTAGATCTTGGCCCCGGGCATCGTGTTCCGCTTGGCGCCGTGTTCCTTCCACCTTCGCAGGTCCTCCAGTCCCTTCTTGACCGCGGGATCGACGCCGCCCGAGCCGCTGTCGATCACCTGCAAGAGGTTCGGGAGGATCATCTCGCCCCGCAGGTCCGCGACCGCCGCGTCCTCCGCGGCCTTCGCGAGATCGGCCCGGTCGATCTTCTTCCCGTCCGCGATCAGGTCCTTCACCCGCCGGTCCAGCAGGTCCCCGCGATGCACGGATCCGCCGCCGAAACCTCCGTCCACCTGGCCTTCCGCGGACTTGTTGTTCCAGCTGACGTAGTAGTCCTGGTCGATCGAGGCCGGATGCTGCCCGCTCGGCATGCCCTGCACCCCGTTGGTCTTCGGGTCCCAGTTCCGCCATTCGGTCTCCGGCTTCGCCCAGATCGGGAGGTTCGGGTCGACGTTCGCCGCCCGCACCGGCTGGAGACCGGAGTTGTAGTACGCCGTGTGCTTCGAGTCCGCGTAGAACCAGTTGAAAGTGAATCCGATCTCCGAGGCCGCTTTCTGGAAGTCCGCAGGCCCCTTCATCTGCTCCGGGTCGTTGAACCTCATGAACCCGAACGCCGACTGCAGTTCGTTGCGGTAGGTGGACCGCAGCTCCGTGTAGGCGACCGGAACCCCTTCGACGGTGGCCCGCTGCCGCACGATGCCGTACTTCGTCCGCAGCACCCGCAACCCGTCCGCGCTCTCCACCGGCTCCAGCTTCTGGCACTTGCCGCCGTCCAGGTAGCCGTCGGACTCCTTGCCGGCCGGGCTGCCGTCGACATTGCAGAGCTTCACCGTGTACGTGTCGATGATGCTTTGATGCGCCGAGGTCGCGCTCCACGAGTAGTCCGGGCCACGACCGATCTGCACGTAAGGACCGGTCCCCGGGAACATCACCCCGTGCGCGCTGATCCCCGGCCCTTGGATGTCCTGGAGCATCAGGATCTCCGGGGCGAAATAGCCCGTCTGCGGGCCGAACATGGCGATCGGGCTCCCGCTCTTCGTATGCGCTCCCGAAACCACCAGCGCGTTCGACATTCCCTTCGCCCGGCCGAGATAGTTCCTCGGCAGCACCTCCGGGGACGAGGACGTTCCCCCGGTTCGCGCACCCGTGCTCGCCGAACCGCCCGAGCCGGTCTCCACCGGCTCCTCTTTCAGCGACCCCGGATCAGGCATCGCCACGTGCTGCGGGTCCTTCGGGCTGACCCCGTAGGGGACCTTCGCGGCGCCGTGCTGCGTCACGGTCGTTTCCGGATCGTTCGCCGACCGCAGCGAGTCCCACACCTTGCTGCCCTGCTCCTTGCCGTACTTCAGCTCCGCCGCCACCTTCGCGACCGCCGCCAGCGCCTGCCCGCCGCCCGCGGCGCCGAACTGCCCGCCCAGCAACGTGATCGCCCCGACCACGTCGTTCACCGTGAACGGCGTGATGTCCGGCGCGTTCACGACCTGGAGCAGTTGCGGAGCATTGGCGATCAGCTTGCCGAAGTCGATGGAAGAAAAGTCCCCCCGCACCAACTTCGAAAGCTCGCCCACGACCGCCGTGCCCGGCGCCACGAGCTTTCCCCAGTAGTCGACGGGAAGATCCAGCTTGAGAGAATCAATGATTTGCTTGGCCCCGGCAGGCAAGTATTTCGCAGTGGAAAGGTTCTTGTAGAATGAGCTGCTCCCGCTGGCGTCCTTGATATACCGGTTGATCCCGTCCACATAGTTTTGGAGGTCGCGCACGATCTTCGCACCGTCCGGCCCGCTGTTCCGAAGCCGGTCGATCTGCTGGTCCCGGTCTTTGCGGGTTTCCGCGATCCGCGGCCACAATTCTTTCTGGAAGTCCCCCGCGACGCTCCCGGCGAACTGCACCGCGGAACCGTTCACCATGTTGCGCAGCAGGTCCATCATGAAGAGGCGGTCCTGGCCTGCCGCGTAGCCGGAGCCGAACGCCGTGCCGTCCCGGGTCGTGCCCTTGATGTACGGAACTCCGCGAGCATCCCGGGAAATGGTCACGTCGTTCCGGCCGGGCACCGGCACCGGCCCGGTGCCGCCTTGCGGCACGGAGAACGACGAGGAGTTCATGAACTCGCCGATCTTCTCGTTCGTCAGGTTCTGATAGTTCGTCCGCAGCGAATCGTAGGCTTCCGCCTGATCGCGTCCGTGCGGCACCTGGAAGGAGAGCGACCCGGTCTGCCCGAACTGCCGAAGCGCTTCGGCCCTGGACAAATTGCTGCCCTGCCCGGGGGGCAGAATGTCATGGCACTGGTCCCCGCAGTAGTCGGCGTAGCCGCCTCGATCGGGGCCGGGAGCGCCTGGCGAGGCGCCCGCCACGCCGGGCAGGGCCACCGATGCCAAGACGACGACCAGAGCCTGACACGCAAGGCTCACTTTTCGAGCAACGCTGCTCTTTGACATGCGACACTCCTTGGTGCACGTCCGACGACGCGCGAACGGACTCGTTCTCCTCCGGAAAACGGCAAGGAATTCTCGAAGGAGAACAAATCCACATCCAGCATGGAATTGAATTACTGCACCCGCGTCCTTGCGGAAACCATCTTCAGCTGACTGACCGTCGTGCGATTGGCGAAGCGATGACGCCTTCCGGCGACCGGTCCCGGAGACCCGGCCGTCGAGAGCCGTCTCACCGGTCTTCGAAACGGCGGCCGCGGCATGCGCGACCCAGATGGAAGCCAGCGAAAGAACATCGCCCGCTGGCCGGTCGGCTGCCGCTTCCCGCTGTTCACGCCGTCACCCGCCCAGTGAACTGAGCGGTGCCGAAACCGTCGACGGTCACCTGCCCGCCGGTCTTCTCGCCCGCCGTCGCGTTCGTGTCGGCGGTGACGTGGAACGTCACCTGGAGCTGGTCCGGCGGGTAGTCGCCACCGGACAGCTTCTTGACGACGTCCTCGCGGCTCACCGGGTCCACGGCGGGGAAGACGAAGGTCATCGTCTTCCCGTCCGGGCTGACCGAAACGAGGTCGGCCAGCCACGTGCACTTGCCGTTGTTCCGGCCGTCCTTGTCACTGGCGTTCGCCGTGATGTTGAAGCGGCCGCGCACCGTGGATTTCTCGTCCGAGATCGGCTGGAACGTGAACCCGTCCGGAGCCTTGACGGTGATCTTCTTGCCCACCACCGACGAGAGGTCGCCGTTCTCCGGCTGGATCGCGAAGGTCGCCAGGTGGTCCTCGCCGGGCGCGGCCGACGGCGCCCAGAGCACGGAGATCCGCGAAGGCGCGCTGGCTTCAACCATCTTCAGGTCGGAGAACAGCGCATCCGAGACCGGGGTCGCCGCGTCCGTCGCCCGCATCCGGACGGCCGTTCCGAGCGGCACGTCCTTGTTCAGCGAAACCCGGGCCGTTCCGTTCTCGATCGTCGCCGGGGGCCCGAGCGGCTCGCCGTTCTTGTCGACCGGGGTGACCGTGGCGCCGTTGCTGCCGGAGACCGTCACCACCTGACCGGGCGATACCACGCCGCCTTCGGGATCGGTGATCACCGGCCGGGCCAGGGCCGGAAGCACCGTCAACCGGCGGCCCGCCGACTGGCCGGTGACCTTGCCGTCGCTTGTCTCGGACGTGACGAACACCTGGTGCGGCTTGCCGTCCGCGGGCACGGACGGCGGCACCCGCAGCGCCCACTTGCCGTCGTGGCCGACGTAGGCCGTGGGGACCGGAACTCGCGCGCCGTCGATGTTCCACCGGATCAGCGTGTCCCTGGGGCCGGTCCCGGTCAGGCCGCCGCCCTCGTGGACGACGAGGTGGTCCGGGCCGTCGACGGCCGGAGCATCCGGCGCCTTCGGGAGATCCACGGGAAGAACGGCCCGGCCCGCGAGGTCGGCCGCGTTGCCGCCGTCGGACTGGACGACGCCCGCCACCTCGATGTTCCGGACCAGGTCCGCCGGGACGCGGAATCGACAGGACGCGACGAGCGAATAAGAACGCAGCCTGGCGAGATCGGCGGCGGGATCGGCGCCCTTGCCCATATTCGCGATGATGCCCTGAACGAACGTCGCGAACGCGGCGCCGTCGACATCGCGGCCGTCCTGCTGGCCGTCGGTGACCCGCAGGGTTCCCATCGCGTCGTCGTAGTCCTCGCACCGGTACCCGTCGAGCTTGATCGTGGCGAGTTTCGACGACTCGAAATGCTGCAGGCCTTGCAGGAACTCGATCTGCCCGCCGGCGATCCCTCGCCGCGGCGCCATGACCGACATCCGCGCCAGCGTCAAGGACATCTTGACTGTCACGACACTGTCCGGCTTGGCCCCCGCCCGCGGCGCGTCCGTGGAGAACTGCATGCCGGGCGGCGTGCCCGCTTCCGCCGGAAGCTCCCGGAACTGTGCTGGGGCGCCGGCCGACGCGACACCGCCGCCGAACGCACCTCCCCCAGCGGCGGCAATCAGCGTCGCCACCGAAACCGCTCTGCGAGCAGTCGACGTGACGCGTCTCATCGCGTTTGCCATGAAGCGCCTTCTTTCGCCCTGAAGGCCGAGTAATTCAGCCTTGCCAAATACCGGCCCGCGCCGACGAGCTGCGCGTTATTTGCGAGAACTTTAAGCACGCGAGTCTTGTGTTGGCAATGTCACAACTCGCATTCGTTGGACTATCCTGCCGGGGGTATGCATTTTCATCCGTTGGAATCGTGATATTTTCCCGTGGAGCCTCGGAGATTGCGACGGACAGCCCTGAGCAGGAGGGCACCGCTTCCGGACGTGCCGTCGCACGGCAGGAGATATTCATTCGACGGCCGGGACCTCTGCGCGACTAGAAGACGCTGAGTCATACCTGCGCTGGGCAGGAAAGTGGCCGGTGACGGCAGAGTCGGTTATTCGATTCGGGTGGGGCAGGCCAGCGTAGGTTTCGCCGCCGTTTCAGTGCTTTGCGCTCGGGCGTCTAGTAGACCCCGCCGTCCGCCTTCGCCGCGACCGTCACCGACGCGGTGTCCTCCATGCCGTCGCAACTCGCGCTCATGGAGTAGGTACCGGGCTTGGCACCGGCGTCGATCGCGCCTACGCCGTAGACGACGTCCCTGGCCCCGCCGCGGTACTCAACGAGTTTGATCTCGCCAGTGACCGGTGAGACGACCTTTCCGCCGCCCGCCCCGCACGGCGTCGCGACCACGATAAACCGGTGCCCCGGCGCGACGGGGACGGGAAACGCAGGCCTCTCGGTCACCGGCCGCGCCGACGCTGCCGGAGCGAGCCCGATCGCGCACGCGGCCGCCGCCAGCGCCACGGTCCACCTCGTCCACTTTGCCGCCATCGCATTCTCCTCGCGTTTTCCGAAGGCAGCTGACCGCCTTCGTACCGGCAACACCCGGAACAGTTCTGCCCAGGCTCCTGAAATACCCCGAGTCGTGCGGTCCGCCGAATACCCCGCTCACACGCTTCACGACGCCCCACCGAGTACCCGGTCGAGGTAGGTGTTGGTGAACGTCCCGGCCGGGTCGCACTCCTTGCGGATGCGCAGGAAATCGTCGAAGTGCGGGTAGCGGGTGCGCAGCACGGACGCGTCGAGGTCGTGCATTTTGCCCCAGTGCGGCCGTCCGCCGACCTGGCCCACGACGTTCTCGAACGCGGTGAAGTACTCGC
>NZ_JARACH010000034.1:0-92053 GCF_029087445.1 Amycolatopsis sp. La24 | reverse complement strand
ACGAGGATCGATGGGTTCACTGACAGCCACCGCCCGAGCCTCACGGCAAAAGTGTCACCACCAACCCCGCCCGAACTGTCACCGATCTCCTGATGCAGAACCGTCACCCATGTCCTGCGAGATGACAGCCGAGCGGTCGGTCAGCGCCGCGACACCGGCTCGCCGACACGCATCGTAGGCGCGAGGAAACCGACCGTGACCACGAGGGCGCCGACCACGGCGAGCGTCCAGTGCAGGCCGATCCCGCCGCTTAGGCCGCTGACCAGCACCGGACCGGCGAGGAACCCGAGATACCCGCACGCCGCGACGGCCGCGATCGCCCGGCCCGGCGCTTCCGGCTGTTTGCGCCCGGCCGCGCTCCACGCGAGCGGCACCATCCCGGACACGCCGAGCCCGACCACGGCGAACCCGATCACCGCGACCACCGGCACCGGAACCGCGACCACCAGCAGGAACCCGGCGACCGTCACCGCCGTGGCGACCCGCATGAACAACACCGCACCGACACGCTCCACGACCCGGTCGGCCACCGTGCGCACCGCGATCATGGTGATCGAGAACGCGAAGTAGCCCAGCGACGCGACAGCCGCGCTCGCCGTGGTGACCTCCCGGAGGTAGACCGCGCTCCAGTCGTTCACCGTGCCTTCCGCGACGAACCCGCAGAACGCGATCACGCCCAACGGGATCAATGCCTTGCTGGGCAAAGCAAACGCCGCCTCGCCCTGTCCACGATCGGCACCCGGCAAGAACTGCGAAGCAGCCAAGATCCCGAGCACGAGCAGCACGACGCCAGCGCCGGTGAAATGCGCTTCGACTGGCACCCGCCAAACTTCCATCAGCGCCGCGAGACCCGAGCCCGCCAGTCCGCCGATGTTCCAGAACGCGTGGAACCCAGCGAAAATCGGCCGCCCGTAAGCCTCTTCGACGCGCGCGGCGTGCGCGTTCATCGAGACGTCCAGCAGGCTGTTGCCCACTCCGAGCACCACGAGCGCGGCTACGAACAACGGCGCATCCGGCGCGAAGGCGACGAGCGGCAAACCGCCGCACAACACCGCGGCTCCGAAAAGAACCCCGCGCCGGCTGCCGATCTTCGTGATCAACGGCCCCGCGGCCAGCAAGGCGACGACCGAACCGGCGGCGAGCCCGAAAAGGCCGATCCCGAGCTCTCCGGCGCTGAGGCCGAGTTTTCCTTGTACCGCAGGAATTCGAGCCGCCCACGAAGCGAATGCCGCACCGCACACCGCGAAAACCACGGAAACCGCGGCACGCGCGCGCTGTGTCTCCCCCATCCATCCCCCTGACACGAGAAAGGGCCACCCGGAGTTTTCCAGGTGGCCCTTCAGATCCTCGTTACTTCGACTTCGTCGCGGTGCTGCTCCGCTTCGCCGGTGCCTTCTTCGCAGTGGTCGACTTCGCCGCCGCCGACTTGGTCGTGGTCGACTTGGTCGTGGTCGACTTCGTCGCGGTGGACTTCGCCGGTGCCTTGCGCGTGGTCCGCTTCTTCGGAGCCGGGCCCTTCGCGCGCTTCTCCGCCAGCAGCTCGGCAGCGCGCTCCGCGGTGAGTTCCTCGATGCTGTCGGACTTCCGCAGCGTCGCGTTGTACTCGCCGTCGGTCACGTACGGGCCGAAGCGGCCGTCCTTGACCACCATCGGCTTGCCCGACACCGGGTCGTCGCCGAGTTCCTTCAGCGGCGGACGCGCGGTGGCAGACCGGCCGCGCTGCTTCGGCTCCGAATAGATCTTCAGCGCCTCTTCCAGCGTGATCGAGAACAGCTGGTCCTCGGTCTGGATCGACCGCGAGTCCGTGCCCTTCTTCAGGTACGGCCCGTAGCGCCCGTTCTGCGCGGTGATCTCGTCGCCCGACTCCGGGTCCTTGCCCACGACGCGCGGCAGCGAAAGCAGCTTCAGCGCGTCGTCGAGCGTGATCGTCTCGATCGACATCGACTTGAACAGCGAGCCCGTACGCGGCTTCGGCAGCTTCGCCTTCGCGGCCTTCTTCTGCGCCGCCGTCGCGTCCTCGGGCAGCTCCGGCTCAGGCAGCAGCTCCGTGACGTACGGGCCGAAGCGGCCTTCCTTCGCCACGATCTCGTGCCCGCTGACCGGGTCGGTGCCCAGCACGCGACCTTCCTGCGGCGTCGCGAAGAGCTTCTCCGCGATCTCCGCCGTCAGCTCGTCCGGCGGCAGGTCTTCGGGCAGGTTCGCGCGCTGCGACTCGCCGTTGACCTCGCGCTCCAGGTACGGCCCGTAGCGGCCGACGCGCACCACGACCTGGTGCCCTTCGGCGTCGCTGAACATCGGGATCGAGTTGATCTCGCGCGCGTCGATGCCCTCGACGCTGCCGTCGACCAGCTTCTTCAGCCCGCCGAGCCGGCCGACCGAACCCTCGACGCCGAAGTCGCCGCCGAAGTAGAACTTCGACAGCCATTCGACGCGGTGCTCGTCACCGCTGGCGATGCGGTCCAGCTCGTCCTCGAGACCGGCGGTGAAGTTGTAGTCCACCAGCCGTTCGAAGTGCCGCTCCAGCAAGCCGATCACCGCGAACGCGACCCACGACGGAACGAGGGCGGAGCCCTTCTTCCAGACGTAGCCGCGGTCCTGGATGGTCTTGATGATCGACGCGTACGTCGACGGGCGGCCGATGCCCAGCTCTTCCAGCTTGCTGACCAGGCTCGGCTCGGAGTAGCGCGCGGGCGGCGACGTGGAGTGGCCGTCCGCGGACAGCTCGGGCGCGGTCAGGCCCTGGTCCTTGACCAGCACCGGAAGCCGGCTCTGCTTGTCGTCGGCCTCGCCGCCGGCCTCGGAGTCGACTGCCTCGACGTATGCCTTCAGGAAGCCGGCGAAGGTGATCGTGCGGCCCGAAGCGGCGAAGGTGCACTCCTCGCCGGTCGTGGCGGTGCCGATGATGCGCACCGACATCGTGGTGCCCTTCGCGTCCGCCATCTGCGACGCGATCGTGCGCTGCCAGATCATCTCGTAGAGCCGGAACTCGTCGGTGTCCAGCTCTTTCGCGACCTGGCCCGGCGTACGGAAGACCTCGCCCGACGGACGGATCGCCTCGTGCGCTTCCTGCGCGTTCTTCACCTTGCGCGTGTACTGGCGCGGCGACGGCGAGACGTACTCCTTGCCGTACAGCTGCGTTGCCTGGCTTCGCGCGGCCGTGATCGCCGACTCCGACAGCGTCGTGGAGTCGGTACGCATATAAGTGATGTAACCGTTCTCGTACAGCTTCTGCGCGACCCGCATCGTGCGCTCGGAGGTGAAGCGCAGCTTGCGGCCCGCCTCCTGCTGCAGCGTCGACGTCATGAACGGCGCGTACGGCTTCCGCGTGTACGGCTTCTCTTCGACGCTCGCGACCTTGAAGTCGCGGTTCTGCAGCCCCTGGGCCAGCGCCCGGGCGTCGGATTCGCCGAGCACGCGGATGTCCGCGGTGTTGCCCTTGAGCTGACCGTTGGAGTCGAAGTCGCGACCCGTCGCGAGGCGCGCACCGTCGACCGCGATGAGCCGCGAGGGGAACGTACGCGGCGAAGCGTCTTCGCCAGCGTCCATGGTCGCCGAGATGTCCCAGTACGACGCCGAGGTGAAGCGCATCCGCTCGCGCTCGCGCTCCACGACGATCCGCGTCGCCACGGACTGCACGCGGCCCGCCGAGAGCTTCGGCATGACCTTCTTCCACAGCACCGGCGAGACCTCGTAGCCGTAAAGCCGGTCGAGGATGCGGCGGGTTTCCTGCGCGTCGACCAGGTCGGCGTCCAGCTCGCGGGTGGCCGCGGCGGCGGCCTGGATGGCCTGCTCGGTGACCTCGTGGAAGACCATCCGGCGCACCGGGACCTTGGGCTTCAAGGTCTCCAGCAGGTGCCAGGCGATGGCCTCGCCCTCGCGGTCGGGGTCCGTCGCGAGGTAGAGCTCGTCTACGTCCTTCAGCAGCCCCTTCAGCTCGGTGACCTTGGACTTCTTGTCCGGGGTCACGATGTAGAGCGGCTTGAAGTCGTTGTCGATGTCGACGCCGAGCCGGGCCCACGATTCGCCCTTGTACTGCGCGGGGACGTCAGCGGCGCCGCGGGGCAGGTCCCGGATGTGCCCGACGGAGGACTCGACGACGTAGTTGCCGCCGAGGTAAGGGGCGATCTTGCGGGCCTTAGTAGGCGACTCGACGATCACCAGCCGCCGTCGATCGGCACCGTTGCCCCCGGCGCCGCTCTTCTTGGTCCGTGTTCCTGCCACGCTGCCCTGCTCTCCACTCATCTCCGCGCCGCCGCAGCGGCGCTCTCACCCCTGCACCAGAGGGGTACTGCGCCCGCGTCTCGACCTGTCAGTGTGCACGTCCCCAGTGTCCGCGCAGCGCCGAGGTGCCCTGACGAGCCGCCGGGCCCTTGCCCGTCGGATCGCCGCTGACCTCGGCGATGTTTCCTTTCCACACCTAGCACGTGATATCGGACACGTGCCGTGCAGGGTAACCGGTCATACCACCGATACCCTCCGTTAGACGGTGGCGGGTCCAAGGAAGTCGACGGTTCACTTATTCCTCCCCCCAGCCGAAAGGAACCCACCATGATCCGCCGACTGGTTGGCACCGCGATCGCCATCACGGCGACGTTCGCGCTGGTCACCGCCCCCGAAGCGAGCGCGGCGACCACCACGTTCACCGGTGCCGTGGCGCTGTCCAACTGCTCTGGTTCGGTCGTGAAACCGGCCGCAACGCCGATGGACGCGCCCGCGATGGTGCTCTCGAACGGGCACTGTCTCGAAGACGGCATGCCCGATCCGGGGCAGGTGATCGTCGGGCAGCCTTCGAACCGCTCGTTCGACCTGCTGTCGCCGGACGGCCAGAGCTCGGTGGGCACCGTGACCGCGACCAAGGTCGTCTACGCGACGATGACCGACACTGATATCTCGCTCTACCAGCTGAGCGACACCTACGCCGACATCGAGCAGAAGTACAGCGTGCCGCCGCTCGAACTGGTCAACACCCATCCGCAGGCGGGCACGCCGATCGACGTGGTGTCCGGGTACTGGAAGCAGATCTACTCCTGCTCGATCGACGGTTTCGTGCACGAACTGCACGAGAACAACTGGGTCTGGAAGGACTCGATCCGGTACGTGCCGGGCTGCGCCACCATCGGCGGCACGTCCGGTTCGCCGGTCGTCGACCGCAACACCGGCAAGGTCATCGGCGTGAACAACACGTCCAACGACGACGGCCAGCGCTGCACGCTGAACAACCCGTGCGAGGTCGACGAAGCGGGCAACGTGACCGTGCGGCCGAACTACAAGTACGGCCAGGAGACCTACGGAATCCCGGCCTGCCTGACCCCGGCCAACGAGATCGACCTCAACCAGCAGGGCTGCACCCTGCCGAAACCGTAAGACACGTCCTCGGAAAGGTCCCTCGTCGCTCCGCTGAGCGATGGGGGACCTTTTTTCTGCGCGGCTCTACCCCACAGCCTCCAGTAAATACTGTGTAGGACTCTCCGCCGGAGCACCTCGGCGCGGCTCCCCCGCCGTCCGTTCGCGGCGTTCCCCGGCCGGCGGCAACTCCGGCCACGCCGCCTCCGCGCCCGCCGGAGGTTCGCCGATCAGCTCCAGCAGACCGGCCAGCTTCCGCCGCCCGCTGACGCGCACCGCGGGCTGCTCCGCCTTCGGGCCGAGCAACCGCGCCTGGACGCCCAGCGGCGCGAGCACGGCCAGCAGCTCCTCGTGCATTCCCGGGGCCAGCGGATCGACGCCCAGCAGGTAGCCGCCAGGTTCGGGACGACCTGCCGCGAGCGCCCACATCCGCAGCATCGCGCCGCTCAGCCGGAAGCCGCCGGGCACCGCTTTGCCCGAATCGTCCTCCGCCGGACCGGTGTGCCCCGGCCGCAGCCACTGTTCGGCGAGCCCGAGCAGATCGACCCGGAACGACGTGCGCACCTGCGGACTGCCGCAGTCGGCCACCGCGACCTGCGCGTCCGCACCCCGGCTCCGGCATTCGCGCGCCAGCACCCGAGCCCGCCACGGCTCCTCGACCAGCACCGACAGCCGCGCCGCCGTGCGGCCGAACCCGGTGATCTGCCCTTGGCAGCACAACAGCCCGGCCAGGTCTGGCAGGCCCGGGCCGGTCGCCTCCGCCGAGAACAGCGAGATCGTCCGATCCACGCCGCGATGATAGAACACAAGTTCGATTGAAGGCGAGCGTCACGCCGAGGTTTTTCCCGGGCACGCAGTGTTGTCGGTATAGTAATACCGGCATTGGGGGTTCCGTTGTTCGAAGTCGCCGAACGCGTCCAGGTGCGTGCCGAGCTGATCGCCGCGGCCCGCCACGACCCGGACATCGCAGGTGCCGCGCTGGTCGGATCGGCCGCTCGCGGGACCGAGGACCGCTGGTCGGACATCGACCTCGTCCTTCAGCTCGCGGACGACGCGGACGAACCCGCAGTCGTCGCACGCTGGACTCATTCGCTCGACGAGAAGTTCGGCGTCGCCGACACCCTCGACGTGACCTCGCGCGAAGGAGTTCGCTACCGGGTCTTTCTCCTCGGCTCCTCGCTCCAGGTCGACTTGTCGTTCTGGCCCCACGAGCAGTTCCGGGCCACCGAGGACGGTTTCCAGCTCGTTTTCGGCCAGGCCAACGAGCCGACCCGCGCCGCGGAACCGCGCAGCGAGCAGGTGATCGGCATGGCCTGGCTGTACGCGTTGCACGCCCGCTCGGCCATCGCCCGCGGACGGACGTGGCAAGCCGTCCTGATGCTCGACGACCTTCGCGACCAGATCATCGCGCTGGAATGCCTGCGGCACGGCTTGAATCCTTGGCACGGACGCGAAGTCGACCGGCTGCCCGAACCGGTGCTGGCGACGCTGCGAGACGGCCGAGCGGCGTCGGTCAGCTCGGCCGAGCTCGAACGGTCTCGGCAGGCGCTGCTTCAGCACTACCTGTCCGCCGTCGCGCACCATGACGCGGAGCGCGCCGCCGCGCTTCGGCGGGCGCTCGATCCTGATCAGCGTGGCGCGGGCGGAACGACCAGCTGCTGACATCCCGCCGCGCGCTTGCCCGCCGCGGACAGGGCTGGCGTCGCGTCCAAGCCCTTGAGGACGTCGAGCCGGGAAATCTGGTCGATAGCCGATTTGGCGTCGTCCAGCGCCGCCTTCACTGCGGCCGGATTGTCGGCCGCGTCGAGTTTGCCGCGCACCTCGTTCGCCTGCTGCCGCACCGAAGCGAACTGGCCGAGCAAAGCCGTGCGCGCCGGTTCGCCGCCGGGCAGCGGCGCGGGCCCGACCCGGTGCAACCCGGACACGGTCTGGTCGATGCCGCGGGCGACCGACGCCAGAAGATCGCTCGACGTGCGAGTGGCCTGCGCTGACGAACTCGGATCAATCGAAGGAAGATTCGCCAGCGCACGAACCAGGTGCGTGACCGCCCCGCAGTATCCGTCGGCCCATTTCGCGGCCGGATCGGACTGGCCCGCGGTTTCCGAGTGCCCGCCGGACACGACCTGCTCGGTCGGCGGCGGCGGTTGCCCGCAGCCCGTGAGCCCTATCCCGATTCCTGTTGCCAGCGCGGCTAAACCGGTCCACCGCGGCCGCACCCGCACCACTCCTGTCCGTCGAGATCCGTGTCCTCCGCACGGTACCGACCCGCCAGTAGTCCGCAACTCGCCCCGGGTAGCGGACGCGAACGGGCCCGGCACGCACGAGGCGTACCGGGCCCGAATGGAGCAACGCGTCAGGCTTTCGCCTCCGCCGGAGTCTCCGACATGACGCTGCCGCGCCGCTTGGACACGACGATCGCCGCGACGATCACCGCGACCGCGACGACCGCGATCACGATCCGCCACGTGGTGTCCGCGCCGCCGCCGAGCGTCAGCGTGACCACCGCGGGCGCGATCAGCACCGAGACCAGGTTCATGACCTTGATCAGCGGGTTGATCGCGGGGCCGGCGGTGTCCTTGAACGGGTCGCCGACGGTGTCGCCGATGATCGTCGCCTCGTGCGCGTCGGAACCCTTGCCGCCGTGGTTGCCGTCCTCGACGAGCTTCTTGGCGTTGTCCCAGGCGCCACCGGAGTTGGCGAGGAAGATCGCCATCAGCGTGCCGGTCGCGATCGCGCCTGCCAGGTACCCGGCGAGCGCACCGGTGCCGAGACCGAAACCGACCGCGATCGGCGCGAAGACGGCCAGCAGACCCGGCGTCGCCAGCTCCCGCAGCGAATCGCGGGTGACGATGTCGACGACCCGGCCGTACTCGGGCCGCGTGGTGCCCTCCATGATCCCGGGGATGTCGCGGAACTGGCGGCGCACCTCGTACACCACCGCGCCGGCGGCACGCGAAACCGCGTTGACCGCGAGACCGGAGAAGAGGAACACGACCGCCGCGCCGACGATCACGCCGACCAGCGTGTTCGGGCTGACCACCTGGTTGACGAACGAGGACACCGCGGTGACCGCGCCCTCGCCGCGTTCGGCCACGGTCTTCGCGATCGCGTCCGAATAGGACCCGAACAGCGCAGTCGCCGCCAGCACCGCGGTGGCGATCGCGATGCCCTTGGTGATGGCCTTGGTGGTGTTGCCGACCGCGTCCAGCTCGGTGAGGATCTGCGCGGCCTTCTCGTCGACGTCGCCGGACATCTCGGCGATGCCCTGCGCGTTGTCCGAGACCGGGCCGAAGGTGTCCATCGCGACGATGACGCCGACGGTGGTCAGCAGGCCGGTGCCGGCCAGCGCCACCGCGAACAGCGCGACGCCGCCGCCGAGCAGGTAAGCGCCGAACACGGCCGCGCCGATCACCAGCGCGGTGTACACGGCGGACTCGAACCCGACCGAGATGCCGGACAGGATCACCGTCGCCGCACCGGTTTCCGACGTCTTGCCGACGTCCTGCACCGGCTTGTGCTCGGTGCCGGTGTAGTAGCCGGTGATGCGCAGGATCAGCGCGGCGAGCACGATGCCGATGATCACCGAGACCGTCGCGATCACCGCGGGGTTGCCGGTGTTGTGCGCGTAGCCCTCGCCGAATTCGGCGAAGCTGTTCGGCAGGTACACGAACGCGGCGATCGCCGACAGCACCGCGGAAATGACCGCGGAGATGTAGAACGAGCGGTTGATCGTGACCAGGCCGCCCTCGCCCGCGCGCGCCTTCGTGATGTAGACGCCGATCACCGCGGTGATCACGCCGATGGCGGGCACGATCAGCGGGAAGATCAGGCCGGACGCGCCGAACGCGGAGCTGCCGAGGATCAGCGCGGCGACGAGCATCACCGCGTAGGACTCGAAGAGGTCCGCGGCCATGCCCGCGCAGTCGCCGACGTTGTCGCCCACGTTGTCGGCGATCGTCGCGGCGTTGCGCGGGTCGTCCTCGGGGATACCCTGCTCGACCTTGCCGACCAGGTCGGCGCCGACGTCGGCGGCCTTGGTGAAGATGCCGCCGCCGACCCGCATGAACATGGCGATCAGCGCCGCGCCGAAACCGAAGCCCTCCAACACCTTCGGTGCCTGGCCGGTGTAGACGAGCACCACGACGGCCGCGCCGAAGAGGCCGAGCCCGACGGTGATCATGCCGACCACGCCGCCGGTGCGGAACGCCACGCGCATCGCCTTCTCGCGCCCGCCCTCCTCGCGCGACGCGGCGGCCACGCGCAGGTTCGCCTGCGTGGCCAGCCACATGCCGAGGTAGCCGATGGTGAACGAGAACGCCGCCCCGACGAGGAAGAAGATCGACCGGCCGATCCGTTCGCTCCAGTCGTCCGCGGGAAGCGCGAACAGGAGCAGGAACACGATCACGCCGAAGATGGCGAGGGTGTTGCGCTGCCGCTTCAGGTATGCGGCCGCACCTTCCTGCACTGCCTTGGCGATGTCCTGCATCTTGGCGGTGCCCTGGCCCGCGGCCAGCACCTCCTTGAGCAGTACGTAACCGATGGCCAGTGCGACAAGGGCGACCACGGCGACCACACCGACGATGGTGTAGCCACCCCCGGAGAGCGTGATACCGCCCTCCGCGAGGAACTGCCGGGACATTCGTCCTCCTGGGAACGCCGTTTGGCCAGCGCGGGCCCGTCGTACCCGGCGCGCCTGCGCTGGCGTGGATCTGTGCCGAAGGACACGCTAGCCGTGCAAGCAATGCACGTCTCACATGACGCTCGCCACAGTGGGTGTGGATCGAGGGAGTGTATTGGTAGTGATCTGCGCGTCCGCAATGCGTCCCGGCGACAGCACGTTCGGTAACCTTGTGTGATTGGTCACTGGATCGATCTCGGCCCGGTTTTGTCGGTGCCCTGTGCGAAGCTTCGGCACGTGGTGGGAGAGCGAGGACGGAGGCTGCTGGACCGGGTCACGGCAGGGATCCCGGCGCACGAGAATCCGGTGACGCACGTGTCCCGGCTGCCGGAACGCGCGGCCCGGCACGAGCCGTGGCCGGAGTGGGCGGAGCCGTCGGCGGTGGCCGCGTTCCGCGCGGCCGGAGTCGAAAAACCGTGGCGGCACCAGGTCGAGGCCGCTTCGCTGGCGCATGCTGGCACGCACGTCGTGGTGTCCACTGGAACCGCGTCGGGGAAGTCGCTGGCGTATCAGCTGCCGGTGCTCAGCGCATTGGCGACGGATGCGCGGGCGACGGCGCTGTACCTCTCGCCGACGAAGGCCCTCGGCGCTGATCAGCTGCGTGCGGTGTCCTCTTTGGACGTCGCGGGCGTACGCGCGGCGGCGTTCGACGGGGACACCCCGATGACAGAGCGCGACTGGGTCCGCGCACACGCGAACTGGGTGTTCAGCAACCCCGACATGCTGCACCGCGGCATCCTTTCGGCGCACTCCCGATGGACGCAGTTCTTCCGCCGGCTGCGGTACGTCGTGGTCGACGAATGCCACAGCTATCGCGGCGTCTTCGGCTCGCACGTCGCGCTGCTGCTGCGCCGCCTGCGCCGGGTGGCGGAGCACTACGGCGCTTCCCCGGTGTTCGTGCTGGCTTCGGCGACCACTGCTTCGCCAGCCTCCTTCGCCACTCGGCTCACCGGTGTGGAGTGCGCCGCGGTCACCGATGACGCGTCGCCGCGTGGTGCGCGGACGGTCGCGTTGTGGGAGCCGCCGCTGCTCGACGAGCTGACCGGCGAGAACGGCGCACCCGTCCGCCGTCCGGCTGGAGTCGAGACCGCGCGGATTCTCACCGAACTGGTCGTCGAAGGCGCTCGGTCGCTGGCGTTCGTCCGCTCCCGCCGCGGTGCTGAGCTGACCGCGCTGGGAGCACGCCGTCTTCTGTCCGAAGTGGACCCTCGGTTGGCGGATACCGTTGCCGCGTACCGATCCGGCTATCTTCCTGAAGAGCGGCGCGCCCTGGAGCAAGCCCTGCTTTCGGGTCGGCTGCTGGGTGTCGCGACCACGAACGCCTTGGAGCTGGGCGTCGACATCGCCGGCCTGGACGCCGTGGTTCTGGCTGGTTACCCCGGCACTCTCGCGTCGTTCTGGCAGCAATCCGGCCGCGCCGGACGTTCGGGCGACGAAGCGCTCGTGGTGTTCGTCGCCCGAGACGATCCGCTCGACACTTACCTGGTGCACCACCCGGCCGCGTTGCTGGAACGCCCGGTGGAAACCGCGGTCCTGGACCCGACGAACCCTTATGTACTGGGCCCGCAACTCGCGTGCGCCGTCGCGGAGCTGCCGCTCACCGAACCGGAACTGGAAACCTTCGGCGGCGAGGCGGCCCGCGCGGTGCTGGCGGATCTGGCCGAGGAGAAGCTGCTGCGCCGCCGTTCCAGCGGCTGGTACTGGACCTCACGCGACCGCCCGCACGGGGAGGTCGGCATCCGCGGCTCAGGCGGCGACCAGATCGCAGTGGTGGAAGCGGACTCCGGCCGAATGCTGGGCACCGTCGATCCGGGGTCGGCTTGCTACTCCGTTCATCCCGGGGCGGTGTATCTGCATCAGGGGTCGTCGTATGTCGTCGATGAGCTGGACCTGGAGACGGGCTTGGCGCTGGTGCACGCGGAGGACCCGGACTGGACGACTTCGCCGCGCGAGATCGTGGACATCTCGGTGCTGTCGACCGAAGAACAATGCCGCCACGGCGGAGTGACGGTGTGCCTGGGCGAGGTCGCGGTGACGTCGCAGGTGGTGGGGTATTTGCGAAGGCGGCCGTCGGGTGAGGTGCTGGACCACACGCCGCTCGACCTGCCGGAACAGAGCCTGCACACGAGAGCGGTTTGGTACACGGTTTCTTGTGAACTGCTGGAGTCTCCGGGTGGGGGCGGTGGCGAAACCGCTGCTGGGTTGACGGGCCGCGGGTCGGGAAGCACGTCGCCAAGCGCTGCGGAGATGGGCGCGACCATTGCGGGATCGATAGCGAGCCAGGGGGTTGGCGGACCGACTGGGGCCGAGGGCGCGTTGCCGGTTGCCGGGAATTCCGGCGGCACGGAAGCGGTGTCGGCGGGAGCTGCGTCGCCAGCCGCCGAGGGAACCGGCGGGACGGCTCGGTCCAGTCGCGCTGCCGGAGAATCGGCGGGGACCGAGAGCGTGCTGCCAAGCGACGGAGAAATCGACGAAGCCGCTGCGGGGGCAGCGTCCAGTCAGGTGGGCGGGGAACCGGTGGGGACCGGGAATGCGTCGTCAACCGCCGGGGGAATTGGCGGGGGCGCTGCGGGGGCAGCGGACCGTCGTGCGGCTGGGAAACCGGTGGGGACCGGGGGTGCCTCGTCGGTTGTCGGGGTAACCGGCGAAGTTTCGGGCGATCCGGCGGATGGGCGGGGGCCCGGTGCCGGGGTCGAGATCGGTGGTGCGGTGGGACCGGCGGGGACCGGGGGTGCTGGCAGAGCACCGGGGGGCGCCGGGTTGATTCCGGCGCGCGTCCCCGGTGCCCTGCATGCCGCCGAGCACGCGGCGATCGGCCTGCTACCGCTGTTCGCTACGTGCGACCGCTGGGACATCGGCGGGGTGTCTACCGCGTGGCACGAGGACACCGGGGAGGCGACGGTGTTCGTGCACGATGGGCATCCCGGGGGTGCGGGGTTTGCCGACCGCGGTTATGCCGCGATTGTCCCGTGGCTGGCCGCTACGCGGGAGGCGATCGTCTCCTGCGAGTGCCCGACGGGCTGCCCGTCCTGCGTCCAGTCGCCGAAGTGCGGGAACGGCAACGATCCGCTGGACAAGGCAGGGGCGGTGGCCGTACTGGGAGCCGTGCTCGGGGCGTTGCGTCAGCACGGGGAACAGTGCGGCCACGGTGGAGCGTGAAAACTTTCTTCGGTTGTCGCGTGCTGCCTGCCGGGGTGGAACCGGAAATCAGGCGGCGGTGCTCTCGACCAGCATCGAGGCGTGCTCGTCGGCGAGGGCGCGGACCAGCACGTCCTGCACCTCGGCGGCGGGCGGCAACTGCCAGCCGCACACCTCGGGCTTCACTCGCCAGTGCACGACGCCGTGCTGGAACGGCGACGGCGGCAGCGGGATGTAGCTGTCCTTGCCGTGCCACTGCACGGAAATCTGCTCGGCGATTTCGGCGGGCAGGTGCTCGGAGGGCTGGGTGAGGAACAGCCACCGGCCGTTCGGCATCGCGACGATCGGGGCCGGGTGCCCGATGGAACGCAGCAGCCGAGCGGCGCGCTTGCCCAGTTCCTGGTCCACCTCGACCGCGTCGAGCACGGTGCCGGTCGCCACGAGCAGGCTGTGCGTGCGGTCGCTGAACCAGCTGGCGACCTCGTGGGCGTGCGAACCGACCAGCTCACGCCAGTCGTCGCGCACCGGCACCGGCCGGCGCCAGGTCAGGTCGTCCCCCTCCGCGGTGATCGGCTCCGGGGTCGCCCCCGGAAGCACCGGCCAGCCGCGCCAAGCGAGGCCGATCGCCTCCGCACGCAATTCGATGCGGAAGGCGTTCCGCCAGCTGTCCGGCCAATTCGCGTCCAACATTGCTTTCCTGCCTTCGAGGTCCGGTTTTCGCGCCGTCCGGGTCGGGGCCGTGGTGGCGCATGTCTCACTAAACGGCAAGTTGCACATTGCGGGGAAGACTCCGCGCGACAACCGGCCGTTACCGAGCGATGAACGCCCAGTAGCCCACTGTCCGGCCGATAACAAGGTGCCGATCACCGGCCGCTGACCCCGCCGTCCGGCCCGCGAGAACGGGCCCACCACGGGATTCGACACTTTCCCGCCTTTTCGCACGCGTACTGAGGCATACCCTTGGACCACCCGCTGACCTGCGGGTTTGACCGTTCGGCGTGCGCCAGCGACCGCTGCTCGTGTTCTTCGCCACTCGTCGCCGGTGCCGGAAAGGTCCGGACGAACCGAGGGTTCCGGCGACTGGTCACCGGTCCGGCTCGTCGCCGACGAGCGGTTCCGGCGCGCCGCGGAGGACGGTGCGTGGTGCCGGGGCTGACGGGGTGAGAGGAGGCGGGTGGCAGGTTGCAACTCCCTTCGGTTGGGTCGGGCGAGGTCGGCCTCGGTGGCAAACCACGCGTTGGACTGCTTCGGGCGAACTGGGCAGAGGTGATCGCTGAGGCAGTCCTCGGCCCGAGCAATCGGGGACAGCGCGGGTGGTCGCGCAGTAGCTCCGACGAGCGCGAGGAGCCAGAGGCCCGTCGAGGAGCACGAACACCGGACCGGGCCGCGCGTCGCCGCCTCCCAGAACCGCCACCGGGCCAGCACCGGTGGCGCGCAAGCGTCGCCGCCTCCCAGAACCGCCACCGGGCCAGCACCGGTGGCGCGCAAGCGTCGCCGCCTGTCAGCTCCGCCACCGGGCCAGCACTGGTGCCGCGCAAGCAGCGGGCACGGTTACTCGACCAGCCCGCACGTCGCTCCCGCTGAACGCGGCTGCCGGGCCAGCACCGGTGTCCGCACGCGTAGGGCCGTTGCGGAGCATGGCTGCCGACCGGGCCGGTGATCGCTGCCGACACGGCCGCCGGGCCAGCGCCGATGTTCACACGCGTAGGGCCGTTGCAGAGCATGGCTGCCGACCGGGCCGGAGATCGCCGCCGACACGGCCGCCGGGCCAGCGCCGATGTTCACACGCGTAGGGCCGTTGCAGAGCATGGCTGCCGACCGGGCCGGAGATCGCCGCCGACACGGCTGTCGGGGCGGGTGGGACCCCCGGTCAGGGAGGCAGGTCGACCGGACCAGCTCGGGATTTTGCGGTGGGGGGTGGCAGGCCGGGGATGGGGGTGGTCCTGGAGCGGACTTCGATGAAGGCGTCGCGGTTGTGCCAGCGGCAGCTGGTCAGTACTGCGCGTTCGTGGTCGGCTACCTCCTTGGCTCGGGCGCAGGCGACGGTCGGTCCGGCGGCGGCGTGGGCTGCTGCGGCTAGTGCGCCGAGGTCGGCGGCGGCTTCGGTGCGGTGGCGGGCGGTGATGGCTGCGGCTAGCCACCACACCAGGACTGTCACGGCGATCAGGGTGGCGGCGGCTAGGGCCGTCCAAATCGTGGCTACGCCTGCGTCCGCGGGTTGTTTTTGGGTCATGAGGCTGAGGTCGGCTCGACGATGGCGTAGGCGGTTGCGCTCAGGTGGAGAGCAGACAGGGCGTCGGTGGTTACTTCGGCGGTGAGGCCGTCGCCGGTGCGGTGGATGGTGAGGTGTGCGCCGTGCGGGGCAATGGTTTGGACCACTGCGTCGGCGGCTCCTGGCTGTCCGGCCGCGGTCAGGCGGGCGGCTTCGCGGGCGGCGTCCAGGCATCGGAGGTGTCCGGCGATCGCGCTGGTGCCCGCTAGCAGGATCGCCAGCACGGCGGTCAACGCACCCAGGGACAGGGCGGCTTCTACCGTGACGAATCCGCCGTCCCGGCGACGGCTGGCCATCAGGTGGCCACCGTCAGGGCTTTGTGCACCAGGCCGGCCAACGTCGCGGAGACGGAGTCTCCGCTGAGCAGCACGTAGAGCGCCACGGCGAACGCTGCCGCGGCTACCGTGCCGATGGCGTATTCGGCGGTGGTGGTGCCCTCGTCTCCAGGCAAGAACCACATGGTCGGATTCCCTTTCTGTCGTGGACGGGTTCACAGCAGGCCGCCGATTCGCCCGGCAAGGCCGAGCACTACCGGCAGCACGCCGAGGGCGAAGAACGCGGGCAGGAAGCACAACCCGACCGGCAGGGCCAGGGCGACTCCGGCGCGTTCGGCGCGTTCTTCGGCCTCGACGCCCAGTCCGTCGCGGATGCGGCGGGCCAGGTCGTCCGCGGTCGAGGCGAGGGCTGCCCCGGACCGCGCGGTTCGGGTGGCTGCGACTGCCAGCTCGGCGAAGTCCGTCCGGGCTCGGAGCGGGGCCCAGGCTGGGGTCAGGTCTGCGCCAAGGGCTAGCAGGTTTGCTGTTGCGTGCAGGGCGGTTTCGGTGGCCGGTGGTGCGCCGGGTGCTACGGCTTCGAGGGCGGTCGGGACCGGCATTCCGGCGCGCAGGCAGGCGGCGAGCATGTCAAGGACTGACGCGGAGCGGAGTCGTTCCGAGACGTCGTCTGGGTTTTTGGGGTGGCGGGATCGGCGCAGGAGCCACCATGAGCCTGCACCGGCGGCTAGTCCTACCGGGAATCCGGTGAGGACGGTGGCGGATGCACCGCAGACGATTGCGGCGGCTGGGTGCCAGACTTCTGGTCGCGGGGTGCGGCGTGGACGGTTGGGCCGGGCTAGGTGTCGGGGCTGGGCGGTGGTTGGCCAGAGCAGCAGCGCGGTGGCGGCGAGGGCGAGGCTCAGGGCGGTCATGGGGCGGACCTGCGGTTGGTGAGGGCTCTGGACCAGGCGGTTCCTGCCCAGAGCAGGGCTGCGCCTGCAACCAGAAACGCTTGCCCGATAAGGGTTTCCGTGAGGACTGCGAGCGGGTTGGCACCGATGAGCTGGCCCATTGCCAGGCAGCCGACGGGTAGCACGGTCAGGACTATTGCGCTCATGCGTGGGCCCGCCATCTTTGCGCGCAGGCGGCGGGCGAAGGCGACTTCGGCGTCGACGTCTCGGCGGGCGGCGTCGAGGGCGTCGGCGATGGGCAGGCCGTGACGGCGGGCGAGGTTCCAGGATTGGGCAACGGCGGGGAGCGCGGGCGATTCCAAGGCTCCGTCTAGGCGGGCGGCGGTGGCGAGGTTGTGGAGTTCTCCGGCTAGTTCCGGGACTGCGTCCGCCGCTGCTTCGGCGGCCGTTACCGGGTGGGCGCCGGCGCGGAGTTCGGAGACCATCGTGCGGAGGACGGTCGCGGTGCGTTCGGCGCGGGTCAGGGTTTCGGTGGTTTCCCTTCTGCTGTGCCATTCCTGGCGGACGGCGAGGGTGAGCAAGGCGGTGGCTATCGCGGCGCCGATTCCGCCCAGCGGCAGGGCGACGACGGCGGGGGCCAGCCAGAGTGCCTGGCGCGGCGGGATGGGGAGGCGGAGGTGGCAGCGGGGTGTCGGAAGAAGGCGGTCGGGGGTGGTTGGCCAGCACAGGATTCCGGTGCCTGCGCAGAGGAACGGCCATGCGGAGATCAACGGGGGTCACCTCGATGCTGGAGCGAATGAGCTAATCGCGAGCAGATTCGGGAGTGGTCAGGGCGGTGAAGAGGGAGCGGCGGTTCGTCCAGTGGCCGTCGCGCCAGACGGGGTGGGTTTTTACTTCTCCGTGGTAGCGCTGGAGTACTGCGACTTCCGTCAGGCGGCGGCCGGTGGGTGTTCGGCGCATGTGGAGGATGACGCGGACTGCTGCGGCTAGTTGGCTGTGCAGCGCGTCTCTCGGCAGACCGCCTAAGGCGGCCAGAGCCTCCAGGCGTGCCGGGGCTTCTGCTGGCGAGTTCGCGTGCAGGGTGCAGGCACCGCCGTCGTGGCCCGTGTTCATGGCGTTCAGCAGGGAGCACACTTCTGCTCCGCGAACCTCGCCGACGATCAGGCGGTCTGGGCGCATGCGCAGGGCTTGGCGGACCAACTCTGGGAGTTCGACCGCGCCAGCGCCTTCTACGTTCGCTGGTCTGGCGACGAGGCTTACGAACTGTGGATGGGTCGGGCGTAGTTCACCAGCGTCTTCTACGCAGACGATTCGTTCCGTGGGAGCGACCGCACTCAGCAAGGCGCTCAGGAGGGTCGTCTTTCCGGCACCGGTGCCGCCGGTGACGAGGAAGGCTAGGCGGTGGTTGAGGATTGCTGCGAGGATCTTCCGGGCGGTTGGGTCGATGGAGCCGTGCGCTTCGAGCGCGGCTAGGTCGTGGGTCACCGGGCGTAGGACGCGCAGGGACAGGCAGGTGCCGTTCGCCGCGATGGGCGGCAGGACGGCGTGGACGCGGATTCGGCCTTGGCGTGCGGGGAGCCAGCCGTCGACGTATGGCTGGGCGTCGTCCAGGCGGCGGCCTGCGGCTAGGGCCAGGCGCTGCGCTAGGCGGCGGACGGCGTCCTCGTCGGGGAAGCGGATGGTTGTGCGGGCAAGGCCTGCGGGACCGTCCGTCCAGACCTGGTCGGGGGCGGTGACCAGGACGTCGGTGACCGTGTCGTCCTCCAGCAATGGGGCTAGCGGGCCTGCGCCTACGAACTCGTCTCGGGCTTGGCGGACGGCGGCCAGCACTGCGTCGTGGCTCAGGGCGCCGCCAGCTTCGGCACGGACGGCTTCGGCTAAGGCGATCGGGTCGGTGCCGCGGCTTTCGCCGGCCAGGCGATAGCGGACTCGTTCTACTAGGTCGGTGGTCATTTACGCAGCCTGTGCGGTCGTGAGGGGACGCAGGTTCGCCAGCACGGCACGAGCCGCGGTGGCCAACGCGCCCTTCGGGGGCAGGTCGAACTCGCCGGATTCCAAGGTGGCGGCTACTCGGCGTTCTGGAGCCACGTCAGCGATCAAAGGCGGGCCAAGCATTCCCGCGGTTTGCGAAGTCGGGACGCCGTCGATGCGGTGTCCACTTGCGACGACTGCGAAACGCTCGGTGTGCGGACGGAGGCGGGTCAGAACTTGTTTCGCTGCCATACAGGCACGGAACTCGACGGGAACGACTAGCACGACCAGATCTGCGGCTGAGGCGACGGCGAGCGTGCCCTCGTCGAAATGGCGGGGTAAATCGCAGACGACGGTTCGGCCGGCGCGGCTGCCCGCGGCGACTACCGCCGACAAAGCGCGAGGACTCGGACCCTCGCCGGAACGGCCGCAGGACAACACGGGGAGCTTGCCGCGGCTGGGCAGTGAGGCGATCAGGGACGGGACAGACACCCGGCCGGACAACCGAACTTCGGGCCAGCGCAGGCCTTTCGTGTGTTCCAGGCCCAGCGGGAGATCCAATCCGCCGCCTAACGGATCGCAGTCGACTAAGAGGGCGGAGTCGGTACGGGCGGCTTCGACGGCGACCGCTGCGGCCAGCACAGAAGTGCCGGAACCGCCTCGACCGCCGACGAAAGCGATTACTGGGCCTGGTGATTCGGCTGGTGCGTCGGTGACGTCGGCGAACGCACCGGTCAAGCCCGCTTCGTCGTCAGGCAGGCTGAAAACTCGGCGGGCGCCGAGGGCGGCTGCGCGTCGCCAGGTATCGAGACCGGGTGCGCCTTTGCAGACAAGCACGACGCTGTCGCGTGCTGGCATGGGCGGGCTGTCAACCGAAATGTCCTCGTCCAGCACCACGAGCGGAGCTCGCGTCCATCGTCCGCGTGCGGCGGCCAGATCTGGCGCGTGATCGAACTCGCACCCGACTACCGCGGCGACGCGGCGGATCTCTTCGAACACGGTGCCTTCGCCGGAGACGACGAGCGGTTGTGCGGTGGCCATGTGCCCCTCCCCTGGGTTTCGCGGGCCGGACTTCCACCGTCGCTCCCCGCCCGCCGACACGGCAACGCCCGTTTTTCCGTCATGTGGATAACCCGGGGGTTGTGGACAACTCGGGGTGCGAAATCGATCCAGCACCGCGGAGTGTCCGCCCGCACCGGACAATGCACGGCTCCGCGCATTCGGCCGAGAAAACGATTGCCGCGAAGAACCTCCGGAAAATCGAGAGCAAAGAAGTAAATTTGCCGCACCGGCACGAGTAAGGAGCGCCGCGGCCGGAGAAAACACCGGAAAGGTAAGCGTGCGGTTAATTGATCTTGCCCGTAAGGCGCGCGGTGAACGACCGAGACAGCCCAGGTCAGGGCCGCAAACATGGCCCAGACAACGATATCGGGACAGAAGTGAAAATTGTTCGCCGACGGGAAAACGGGGGAGAATAGAAGGCGGCCCTCGCCAGGGGGGAGGGACGAGGGCCGCCAGGGGGTTCAGCCCCGGGGGGTCGGACTGAACCAGCCCGGTTCAAGACCGGGTCCGTTCACTGTAACTCCGTTAGCTATGAGTTGGCTGTGTGAGTGACACATACGATTCGATAACGGCACCCGAGGCCGTAAGCGAGCCGATGTCATCGATTTTCCGGCCGTCGCCACGACCGGTGTGCTGCCAACAACACGGCGCGGTACGCCTATCCTGATCACGTGGCCGAACCCCGCAGCGAAGAAGCACCCCGGCGCGTAGCCGCCTTCTTCGACCTCGACAAGACGATCATCGCGTCGTCCAGCGCGCTCGCGTTCAGCAAGCCGTTGCTCCGCGAAGGACTGATCAACCGCCGTGCGGCGCTGCGAAGTGCTTACGCGCAACTGGTTTTCTCGCTCGCCGGCGCGGACGCGGACAAGACCGAGCGGATGCGCGCCGAGGTTTCCGCGTTGTGCGCGGGCTGGGATGTCGCGCAGGTTTCCGCGATCGTGCGCGAAACCTTGCACGACGTAGTCGATCCGCTCGTTTACGTGGAGGCGACCGACCTCATCGCACAGCACCTCGACGACGGACACGACGTGATCGTGCTGTCCGCGACCGGCGAGGAGGTCGCCGCCCCGGTCGCGGAGATGCTCGGCGCGACCCGCTGCGTCGCCACTCGCATGGAGATCGTCGACGGCCGCTACTCCGGCGAGGTCGATTTCTATTGCTACGGCGAGAACAAAGCCGTCGCCGCGAAGCAGCAGGCCGCGACGCACGGCTACGACCTCGCAGACTGCTTCGCCTACACCGACTCCAGCACCGACATCCCCCTGCTGGAGGTAGTGGGTCACCCGCACGCGGTGAACCCCGACAAGCTGCTGCGCCGGACCGCGGACGAGCACGGCTGGCCGGTCCTCGCGTTCGAGCGGCCGATGTCGCTGCGGACGCGGATCCCGGCGAAGTCCGCGGGCATGGTGGCGCTCGGCGTGGGGGCCGTGGCGGCGGGCGCGACCTGGTACAGCCTGAGCCGGCGCCGCCGGTCCCGGGGCGCCGACAACTGAGCACCCGCGTGGCGGTACCAAAACGCCGGTTTCCGCAGCTAGGTCCGTTGCTGTGGGTGGTGTTGTCACCGGATCGAGCCTCTGTACCGGTGCACCCGTACGCGCACTTGAAGTGACCGCGCTCACGGCGTAGAAAGTAGGTGCGGACGTTGATTCGGCCAGGACAGAGGTAGAAGAGAAGCCTCTGTCACCCCGGGCAACCTCCGTGCGCGGACTCCGGGTACCCACGCGCAGCACGCCGCGGGAGGCTCGTCGTCTAGGGACTGCGTACCGGGACGCCGGACGCCGAGTCCATGAAGGTACGACCAGAGTTGCACGCTTGGTCGCCCGAGATGTTCGCGCTGACTGGCGGTGCCCGTTGGCCTCGGCTGACGGGCGCCGCCAGTGTTATTTCGGCACCCCCTTGCGCAGCGGACCGAGCCCGGCTCGAAGAAATCCGCGCGCGGCCTGACGTCCTCCCAGGTGAACCCTCTCGTTCCTGCGCTCGGCCGATGGACAACCCCGTATCGCGGTGAGTAGCTTCCCGATACCGGTGCTGCCCGGTGGACGCTTCACGACTCGCGTCCGCACCCGCGGCGGCACGCGACACTGGGAGGCAATTCGTGACGAACCGACTCGCGCGCACGCGGAGGATGCAGGTGTTCGCCGTTCCCCTTGCGGGGGTGCTCGCCGTCGGGGGGTTGAGTTCCTCGGCGTTCGCGGCGCCGAAACAGCCGCAGCAGACACCCCAGCAGACGGCCGCGCAGCTCGACGCCGCGGCCGCACGGGCTCTGCGCGGCATGAGCCTGGAAGAAAAAGTGGGGCAGCTGTTCGTCACGTGGGTGAACGGCAAGTCCGCGGACGAGGTCAACCCGAAGAACCAGACCGACTTCGGCGTCGACACCGCCGCCCAAGCCGTGCAGAAGTACCACCTCGGCGGCGTCATCTACTTCAACAACTCCAGCCGCGACAACTTCGACGACCCGACGCAGGTCGCGAAGCTGTCCAACGGCCTGCAGCGCGCCGCGATCTCCAGCGGCGCGCACATCCCGCTGCAGATCGGCACCGACCAGGAGGGCGGCACGGTCACGCGGATGGGCGCGCCGGCCACCGAGTTCCCCAACTCGATGGCCATCGCCGCCGGCCGCGACGCCGGCAGCGCGACCAAGGCCGCCACGATCCTCGGCCACGAGCTGCGCGCGGTCGGCATCAACCAGGACTACGCGCCGGACGCGGACGTCAACTCCAACCCGGCCAACCCGGTCATCGGCGTCCGGTCGTTCTCCGGACGACCCGACCTGGCCAGCAGTTTCGTGACCGCGGAGGTCAAGGGCTACCAGGACTCCGGGCCGGCGAGCCAGACCGTCTCGTCCACCGCGAAGCACTTCCCCGGCCACGGCGACGCGGCCACCGACAGTCACACCGGGCTGCCGAAAATCGACCGCTCCGAGGCGGACTGGCGCAAGATCGACGTGCCGCCGTTCAAGGCCGCGATCGCCGCCGGCATCGACTCGATCATGAGCGCGCACATCCAGTTCCCGAGCCTCGACCCGTCCGGTGAGCCCGCGACGCTGTCGAAGCCGATCATCACCGGCAAGCTGCGCGGCGAACTCGGCTACAACGGCGTCGTGATCACCGACTCGCTCGAGATGCAGGGCGTGCGGGAGCTGCACAGCGACGCCGAAATCCCGGTTCTCGCCTTGAAAGCGGGCGTGGACCAGCTGCTCATGCCGGTGCACCTGGACGTCGCGATCAATGCGGTGATCGCCGCGGTGAAGTCCGGCGACCTGCCGATGCAGCGGATCGACCAGAGCGTGCTGCGGGTGCTGAAGCTCAAGCTGAAGCGCGGAATCCTGCACTCGCCGTTCGATAACCCGTCGCAGGTCATGAAGAAGGTCGGCACGCCGGAGCACCTGGCTACCGCGCAGGGCATCGCCGACCGGTCGATCACCGCGATCGCCAATGACGCCGGGGTGCTGCCGCTCAAGCAGAAGCCGTCGAGCGTGCTGGTCACCGGCTGGGGCGCGACCACGACGCAAACGCTTGCCGACCGCTTCACCGCGCACGGCACCAAGGCGACCGCGCTGGCCACCGGGCAAACCCCGACCGACACGCAGATCGCCGAGGCCGCGGCGGCCGCGAAGCAGAACGACGTCGTCGTGGTACTCACCAACAACCTCGGCGGTTTCCCCTTACAGGGCAAGCTTCTTCAAGCACTCATGGACACGGGCAAGCCGGTGGTCGCGGTCGCCGCGCAGATTCCGTACGACGCCGGTTACGCGAACCCGGTGCCGACCTGGCTCGCTACCTACGGGTACATCACGCCGTCGCTCGAAGCGCTGGCGAAGGTCGTGCTCGGCGAGACGAAGCCCAGCGGGAAGCTGCCGGTCGACATCCCGGCCGGGGCGGACGTGCACACCGTCAAATACCCCTTCGGACACGGGCTGACCTGGTGACTCTCAACCGCAGGAATTTCCTGGCCGTTCCGGCGCTCGCCGTGCCAGTGCTGGCGAGCAGCTCGACAGCGGCACAGGCAGCACAAGCGACACCCGAAGCACCGCAAGGCGAGTTGGAACACCGGGTGCTCACCGGTGCCGAACAGCTCGCCTCGCAGGGCTGGCGTCCGCTCGCCGGACGCAAGCTTGGCGTGCTGTCCAACCCGACGGGCGTGCTCGCCAACGGCGACCACATCGTCGACTCGATGGTCGCGGCGGGCGTACGTCCCGTCGCGGCCTTCGGGCCGGAGCACGGCTTTCGCGGCAGCGCGCAAGCCGGTGGCTCCGAAGGCGACTACACCGATCCGCGCACCGGCATCCCCGTGTACGACGCGTACGGCGCGAACGCGACGAAGCTCGCTTCGCTGTTTCGGAAGGCCGGACTGGACACTGTCGTCTTCGACATCGCTGACGTCGGCGCGCGCTTCTACACGTACATCTGGTCGCTGTACACGGCGATGGTCGCCGCAGCGAAGGTCAACGCGGCCTTCGTCGTCCTAGACCGGCCGAACCCCATCGGCGGACGACTGTCCGGCCCAGTGCTCGACCCGAAGTTCTCGTCCGGCGTCGGGCTGAAGCCGATCGCGCAGCAGCACGGGATGACGGTCGGCGAACTCGCGCGGTTCTTCGCCGCCGAGTTCCTGCCCGGCGAAGGCGTGAAGCTGGCGAAGCTCGAAGTCGTCCAGGTACGCGGCTGGCGACGCGACACCTTCTTCGCCGACACCGGTCTCCGTTGGGTCCTGCCAAGCCCGAACATGCCGACGCCGGACACAGCGCTCGTTTACCCGGGCACAGGCATGTTCGAGGGCACCGTGTTCTCCGAAGGACGCGGCACCACAAGGCCGTTCGAGATCATCGGCGCGCCGGGCCTCGACTGGCGTTGGCGCGAAGAGCTCGAGAAGCTCCACCTGCCGGGCGCGGCGTTCCGCGAGATCTACTTCGTGCCCACCTTCGGCAAATTCGTGAACGAGCCCTGCGGCGGCGTACAGGTCACCGTCACCGATCCGCGGGCCTTCGACGCCATCAGCACCACCGTCTCGATGTTCGTGACGGCCAAGCGCGTCGCGCCCGACAAATTCGGCTGGCGGCCGGACCACATGATCGACAAGCTGTCCGGATCCGCGCGGCTGCGCACCATGGTCGACGCCGGCGCCGGGGTAGACGAGATCACCGGCGCGTGGCGCGCCGAACTCGCCGACTTCGCCCGCAGACGCCGCCCCCACCTGATCTATCGCTGAGGAGAGCGGTCATGCGTGCTAGGAAAGTGCTCGTCGCGACGTTGGCCGTACTGGTCGCGGCCACGACGACCGCGGGAGCAGCCACGATCGACAACCGACACGGCTTCGCCGGGCGTTTCGACCGTCCGCAGCACGGGTTCGCCCCGGCGAGCACGACGCTGCGCGACGGCAGCCCGGGCGAGGTCAACCTCGATCCGCAGCCGATCCGCGACGCCGAACAGTTCCTGAAGAGCTGGACGCAGCCGGACGCCAGCGGGCATCCGCACTTCTCCGGCGCGGTCGGCCTGCTCGCGCACGACGGCGTGGTCGTGGACCGCTACGCCGTCGGCGGCGCGCTCCGGTACGCCGACGCCAAGGGCACCGAACTGCCGCCGGACCAGCAGGTCCCGATGCGCAACGACACCATTTTCGACATGGCGTCGATCTCGAAGCTCTTCACCTCGATCGCCGCGCTGCAGCTGACCGAGCAGGGCAAGCTGGACGTCAACGCGCCGGTCGTGCGCTATCTGCCGGAGTTCGGCGTCAACGGCAAGCAGGACGTCACCGTGCTGCAGCTGCTCACCCACACCTCGGGCTTCGACGCCGACCCGTCACCGTCGCTCTGGGCTGGCTATCCCGACATCCCATCGCGGCGCAAGGCCATCCTCGACAGCCCGCTCAAGAACGCGCCGGGCAGCACTTACCTGTACTCCGACCTCAACATGCTCACCCTGGGCCTGCTGATCGAGAAGCTGTCCGGCAAGCCGCTGGACCAGGTGGTGCACGACCGCATCACCGCGCCGCTCGGCATGGTCGACACCGGCTACAACCCGCCCGCGTCGAAGCTCGACCGCATCGCCGCGACCGAGTACGAGACCACGCCGCCGCGTGGGCTCGTGCGCGGACAGGTGCACGACGAGAACGCCTGGTCGCTCGGCGGCGTCGCCGGGCACGCCGGCGTCTTCTCCACGGCGAACGACATGGCCGTGCTCTCCCAGGCCATCCTCAACGGCGGCAGCTACCGTGGGCACCGGATCCTGCGGCCGGACACCGTCACCAAGATGCTGACGAACTACAACCAGCGCTTCCCCGGCGACGAGCACGGGCTCGGCTTCGAACTGGACCAGCCCTGGTACATGGGCGCGCTGGCGTCGCCGATCAGCGCGGGCCACACCGGTTTCACCGGCACCACGCTGGTCATCGACCCCGAGTCGCGGTCGTTCGCGTTGCTGCTCACCAACCGCGTGCACCCCACGCGCACCTGGGGTTCCATCAACACCGCCCGCCAGGTCTGGGCGACCTCGCTCGCGAAGGCGATGGCCGTGCGGCCGGTCCAGGGTCCCGATGCCTGGTACGCGAGCCTGGGAAACAACGGCGTCGCTACGCTCAGTACCCAACCGCTTCCAGCAGGTGCACCACTGCGCGTCTCCTTCGCCGCTTTCGTCGACACAGAGGGCCCGAGCGACCCGCTGCAGCTCGAATCGAGCACCGACGGGGTTAATTGGCAACCTGTTCCGCTCCAGGCCCGTGGCCCGGGCGCACCCGGCGACGAGACGTCCGCGCTCGGCGGACACGGGCACCGCTCCTGGTGGCGGGTGTCCGCGGAGGTGCCCGCCGCCGCGGCTACCTCGCTCCGGTGGCGTTACAGCACCGATCCGAATTACACGGGACGGGGAGTTTCCCTCGATAGTGTGAAAGTCACCCAACGCGGCCACGTCGTTCTCGATGGTGAGCGAAACCCCTCGGAGCTGGCCTCTTCGGGCTGGAATTTGAGCGCTCGGTAGGCACCCCGCCGCGCATTGCCACCTTCGTGTCCCCACTCAGTGGAACAAGACTCCTTCGCTAGACACACTTAGTTGCCAAGTCGTTAGCTTGAGGTCGTTAACACCGTGGACTCGGTTGGCGACTTTCTTGACAACGATTAATCGCAAACCGAAGTCCGCAGACACGGACGGGTTGTGGTTCTGCCGAAGGATGTGGGTAGCCTTGTCGCAAATGCCAACGGTTAGTAACTTTCCGACGGCGGATGATGCGGGATCCGTAATCAGCAGCGCACCCTCCGAGCACCTCGCAGGTCAGGCGACGGCGCGCGACGCGGATGCGAGCCCCCTGGTCCGCATTCGCTCGCTGCTGCCCGGACTCGCCCGGGCCGAGCAGCGGGTCGCGAAGGTTGTCCTGGAAGACCCGGCCGCCGTCGCGCGCCGCAGCATCACCGAGGTCGCGCTCGCCGCGAACACCTCCGAGACCACCGTGACGCGCTTCTGCAAGGCCGTCGGCGTCGGCGGCTACCCGCAGCTGCGCATCGCGCTCGCCGCGGACACCGCCCGCACCGAGGCGCGCACCTCGCGCAACCTCGGCGGCGAGATCGGCCCCGGCGACGACCTGGCGTCCGTCATCGGCAAGGTCAGCTTCGCCGACGCGCGCGCCGTCGAAGAGACCGCCGACCAGCTCGACGTCGCCGCGCTGCAGAGCGTGATCGACCTCGTCGCGGAAGCCGGCCGGGTCGACGTGTACGGCGTGGGCGCAAGCGCTTTCGTCGCCGCTGACCTGCAGCAGAAGCTGCACCGGATCGGCCGCGTCAGCTTCTCCTGGTCGGACACGCACATCATGCTGACCTCGGCCGCCGTGCTGAAGCCGGGCGACGTCGCGGTCGGCATCTCGCACACCGGCGCGACCACGGACACCGTCGAGGCGCTGCGGGTCGCGCGCGAGCACGGCGCGGTGACCGTCGCGGTCACGAACTTCCCGCGCTCGCCGATCACCGAGGTCGCCGACCACGTGCTCACCACGGCGGCCCGCGAAACCACCTTCCGGTCCGGGGCCACCGCCAGCCGGATCGCCCAGCTGACCGTCATCGACTGCCTCTTCATCGGCGTCGCGCAGCGGCACATGGAGGCGTCGGTCAGCGCCTTGGACGCCACGAGGGACGCGGTCGGCTCGCACCGGCTCGGGGTCAGACCCGACGGTCGTCGTCGTCCGCGGGAAACCGGCAAATGAACCAAGAAGCGAGGATCTGATGTCCGTCCCTTGCCAGACGGTGCACGTCGATTCGCCCACCGAACAACGAAACCCGCGCACGGTGGACATCGATCTGATGTCCACCATGGGGATCCTCGGCGCGATCAACGCCGAGGACCGCCGGGTGCCGGACGCGGTGGCCGCGGTGCTGCCGCAGCTGGCCCGCGCGGTCGACTACGCCGTCGAGGCGCTGCGCGGCGGGGGGCGCGTGCATTACGTCGGCGCGGGCACCTCGGGCCGCCTCGCGACGCTGGACGCGGCTGAGCTCGTGCCGACGTTCAACGTGCCCGGCGACTGGTTCATCGCCCACCACGCGGGCGGCGAGAAGGCGCTGCGGCAGGCCGTCGAGAACGCCGAGGACGACGCGGACGCCGGCGCGGCGGAAATCGCCGGGTCGGTGCGGCAGGGCGATTTCGTGCTCGGTCTCGCGGCCTCCGGGCGCACGCCGTACGTGCTCGGCGCGCTCGCCGAGGCCAGCCGGATCGGCGCGCACACCGGGCTCGTCTCGGCGAACCCGCGCGCCGCGCAACCCGTGGGCGTGGACGTCCTGATCGCCGTCGCCACCGGTCCGGAGGCCATCGCGGGCTCGACCCGGATGAAGGCGGGCACGGCGCAGAAGCTGATCCTCACCGCGTTCTCCAGCGCGACGATGATCAAGCTGGGCAAGACCTACTCGAACCTGATGGTGAGCATGCGCGCGACGAACGCGAAGCTGCGCGGCCGCACCATCCGGATCCTGCAGGAAGCCACCGGCATGACGATGGCCGACTGCTCGGACGCGCTCACCGAAGCGGGCGGCGACCTCAAGGTCGCGCTCGTGCACCTGCTGTCCGGCTGCGACGTCACGCGTTCCGCCGAGGCGCTGTCCGCGGCGGGCGGGCACGTCCGCAAGGCGCTCGACTCGCTGCACCTGCGCGCCGGCTGAGCTTTACCCGATTGTCCGTGAAGGGCCCCTTGCGAGAATCTGATTCCCGCAAGGGGCCCTTCACGGCTTTCCGGCGAGCGAGAGGACGGCGATGACACAGCGGCTCACTCGCGGCGACCGGTGGTCGATCGGCGGCATGGCGGCCGTGATCCTGCTGCTCAACCTCGTCGGCTGGGGGTTGCTCGTGCTGGTGGTCGCGCCTGAGCATTACGCGCTCGGTGCGGGCGGCACCTTCGGCATCGGCCTCGGGGTCACCGCGTTCACGCTCGGCATGCGGCACGCCTTCGACGCCGACCACATCGCCGCCATCGACAACACCACGCGCAAGCTGATGGCCGACGGGCAGCGTCCGCTGTCGGTCGGGTTCTGGTTCTCCCTCGGGCATTCGACGATCGTCTTCGCGCTGTGCCTGCTGCTGTCGGCGGGCGTCCGCGCGATCGCCGGGCAACTGGAGGACGACGGTTCCGCGCTGCACGAGACGACCGGCCTGATCGGCACGTCGGTGTCCGGGGTTTTCCTGTACCTGATCGCGATCATGAACCTGGTCGTGCTCGTCGGGATCGCGCGCGTGTTCGCCCGGATGCGCCGCGGCGAACTGGACGAGGCGGAACTGGAACGTCATCTCGACAACCGCGGCCTGATGAACCGGCTGTTGCGCGGAGCCACCAAAGCGGTGCGGAAGCCGTGGCACATCTATCCGGTGGGAGTCCTTTTCGGACTCGGTTTCGACACCGCGACGGAAATCGGATTGCTCGTGCTCGCCGCGGGTGCGGCCGCGTTCTCCTTGCCCTGGTACGCGATTCTCGTGCTGCCGATCCTGTTCGCCGCCGGAATGAGCCTGTTCGACGCCGCCGACGGCGTGCTCATGAACTACGCATACGGCTGGGCGTTTTCCCGTCCGATCCGGAAGATTTACTACAACCTCACGGTCACCGCGCTTTCCGTGGCGGTCGCGCTCGGCATCGGGACCATCGAACTGGTGACGCTGCTCGCCGAGAAGCTCGGCATCACGTCCGGCCCGCTCGCCGCGATCGCCTCGGTGGACCTCGACTACGTGGGCTTCGCGATCGTCGGACTGTTCGTGATCACCTGGTCGGCCGCGTTCGCGATCTGGAAATTCGGGAGAATAGAGGAGAAGTGGGCCGCGCGGCTGGGTGCCGCCGACTGACACCGCAGGGGGCATCGTGAAGGGACAACTGCCGATACTGGCCAGAGCGCTGGCGCTCGTGTTCCGCCGCCAGACCGACGTGCCGCCGGACGGCGTCGCGATCCACTACAGCCGCGGCATCCGTCCGCTGTTCTGGGTGATGCTGGCGGTCAACCCGGTCGACATCGTGCTGGTCGAGGTCGTGGTGAAGTCGGTTCCGGTGCGGATCGTGTTGCTGGTGCTGGAAATCCTGGGCGCGCTCGCGTTCTTGGCACTCGTCGCGACGCTCTACAAGTACCCGCACGCAGTCAGCGGCGACGGGCTCCGCGTGCGGTACCTGTCCTTCTTCGACCATCGGATCCCGTTGGCCAGCATCGATTCGGTCCGGCAGGCGAGCCGGTCGCTCAAGGAACGCGGCGGGGTCAGCGTGCCCGAAGACGGGGTACTGGCCGTGGGAATCAGCCAGGCGACCAACATCTCGGTCACCCTGTGCGCACCGCGGCTGGTCGACCTCGGCCGCAAGGGCACCGTCGAGATCACTCGGCTCGACCTCTGGGCCGACGATCCGCGAGCCGCCGTCGCGGCGATCCGGGACCAGCTGCCCGCGAGCGTGTGAAGCTGCCGGGAGCGGCGGCGGATCCCCCTGCCGCCGCCCCGGCACCACCCCCAGTACCCCCAGCGCGCCTCAGAACGAGCCGACCGGCTGGCGGATCGCGGCGTTGAGCCGGTTCCACACGTTGATGCCGGCGATGGACAACAGCAGCGACGAGAGCTCCTTCTCGTCGTAGATGTCCGCGGCGGCGTCCCAGACCTCGTCCGGCACCGGGTCCGACCGGTCGGCGAGCCGGGTCACGTGCTCGGCCAGGTCCAGCGCGGCGCGCTCGGCGTCGGTGAAGTACGGCGATTCGCGCCACGCGCCGACGCCCCAGATCCGCTCGTCCTTCTCGCCCGCTTCCTTCATCTCCCGCGAGTGCATGTCGACGCACATGCTGCAGCCGTTGATCTGGCTCACCCGCAGGTGGATCAGGTGGTGCGTGGTCGCGGGCACCGTGCTGTCGTTCGTGGCCTTGCTCAGCGCCATCAGCGCCTTCATGGCGTCCGGCTGAACCTGGATCGGGTGGGTCATCCGAGCCTGCATGGTGATCTCCTCCTGTCACGCCCGCCTCGTTAGGCGGGTCTTGCTGGTATGACCCGGCCCAAGGAGAAGATGTGACAGTGCGGGACGAAAAACAGGACGAGAATTTTTGGGCGGCTCAGTTCGAGGAGCATCGGCCCAGGTTGCGGGCGGTGGCGTACCGGATGCTCGGTTCGTTCGCCGAGGCCGACGACGCCATCCAGGAGACCTGGCTGCGGGTGACGCGGTCGTCGGGAGAGGACGTCCGCAACACCGGCAGCTGGCTGACGACGATCGTGTCGCGGCAGTGCCTCAACATGCTGCGCTCGCGCGCGAGCAGGCGCGAGGATCCGCTGGACATCCGGGTGCCGGACCCGGTCGTGGAGACCGGGGACGGCGTCGATCCGGCGGAACAGGAGGTCCTCGCGGACTCCGTGGGGCTCGCCCTGCTGGTGGTGCTGGAGGCGCTCGACCCGGCGGAACGGCTCGCGTTCGTCCTGCACGACATGTTCGCCGTGCCGTTCGACGAGATCGCGACGATGCTCGACAAGAACACCGCCGCGGTGCGGCAGCTGGCGAGCCGGGCGCGCCGCCGCGTGCAGGGGGTGACCCCGGCCGGTCCGGCGGATCGAGCACAGCAGCGCAAGATCGCGGACGCCTGGCTCACCGCTGCGCGCGGCGGCAACCTCGAGGGGCTCGTCGCCCTGCTGCACCCGGACGCTCTGCTGCGCGTCGACACCGGCGGACTCGGCTCGAAGGTCGTGCGCGGCGCGGCCGAGGTCGCGGGCAGCGCGTCGCAGTTCCGCCCGGACGGTCTGGTGTCGCAGTACGCGACCGTCAACGGCGGTCCTGGCTTCATCGCCCGGCGCGACGGGAAGGCGGTTTCGGTGCTGTCGTTCACCGTGGCCGACGGGGTGATCACGGAGATCAACATCCTCGCCGACGTCGAGCGGATCGCGGCGCTGAACTTCTGAGGTCAGCCGAGCCGGTCCAGGGCGGCTACCGCTTCGGCGGGCAGCTGCACCTGGCCGGCCGCGAGGTTTTCGGCGAGATGCACGGAGCTCGCCGTGCCCGCGATCAGGAGCGTGCCCGCGTAGCGTTGCAACAACCAGGCCAGCGCGACCTGCGCCGGGGTGCAGCCGAGTTCGGCCGCGACGCCGGTCACGACCGGATTGCCGCGCACGTCCTGGCCCAGCTCGAACGCGGAGCCCAGCGGGAAGTACGGCACCCACGCGATTTCGTGTTCCCGGCACAGCTCCAGCACCGGTTCCGTGGCGCGGTAGAGCACGTTGTAGGAGTTCTGCACACAGACGATCTCGGCTCCGAGCGCGTGCCGGAGCTGGTCGGCGGACACGTTGCTGAGCCCGAGCGAGCCGATCTTTCCCGCGTCGCGCAGGGAAATCAGCTCGGCGAGCTGGTCGTCGATGTCGACGAGCTGGTCGCCTTCCGCGATCAGACCGGGTCCGGCGTCCGCGCGGCGCAGGTTGACCACGTCGAGTTGTTCGACGCCGAGCGCGGCGAGGTTGGCCTCGACCTGCGCCCGCAGTTGCTCGGGCTGTTGCGCGAGCCGGAGCCCTTGCGCTGATTCCTCGGCCCCGACCTTGGTCACCACGACCAGGTCGTCCGGATAGGGCGAGAAGGCTTCGCGGATCAGGTCGTTGCAGCGGCCGTCGCTGTAGAACTGGGCGGTGTCGAGGTGGTTCACGCCCGCGTTGGCCGCCTCGCGCAGCAGTTTCACCTGGTCAGCGCGGTCGGTTCCGGGGCGGCCGAGTTGCATCACGCCGTAGCCGATTCGCGCGACCTCGCGGCCGGCGAGCTTCGCGGTACCGCCTGGAGCAGTGGTTGCCGTCATGAGGAAAGACTCCTGCCGTGGCATAGTGGAAGATGATGCGGAGGCGCCTCCGTATTTCCACCGTAGCAGAAACGGAGGGCCCTCCGCTTTGTCGAGCGCCAAGAAACCGCGCGCGGACGCCGAACGCAACCGGCTCCGCCTGCTCGCTGCTGCCCGCAAAGCGTTCGGCGAAGGCGACGAGCCAGTGACGTTGGAACGCGTCGCGCGCGAAGCGGGTGTCGGCATCGGGACGCTCTACCGTCACTTCCCTACCCGCGAAGCACTGGTCGAAGCGCTGTACCGGGACGAGTTGGCTCAGGTCGTCGCGAGTGCGCCGAAGCTGCTTGAGAGCGAGAAGCCGCTTCGCGCGCTGCGCCGGTGGATGGACCGCTTCGCCGAGTACGCGAGTACGAAGTACGACATGGCCGACACGCTGCGCGCGATCATCGAGGCGGGCACGGTCGACATGACGCAAGTCCGCGCCGAACTGACCGAGGCCGTCCAGCTGATCATGGACGCGGGCGCGGCCGATGGCACGCTTCGGACGGACGTCCGGGCGCAGGACGTGGTCGTGACGGTGGTCGGTGCGTGCAGCATGCGGACGCTGCCGGACGGGCCCGAGCAACTGGACCGGATGCTCGATCTGATCCTCGCCGGGGTCCGTCAGCCGCCGAGTTGATGCACGCGCAGCGCGAGCTGGATCTCCAGCGAGCGTTCGGGCTCGCGCCAGTCCTCGCCCAGCAGCACCGCGAGGCGTTCCATCCGCTGCGCGACCGTGTTGACGTGGACGTGCAGGGTTTCCTTTGCCCGCGCCAAATTCCCGCCTGCCGCGTAGTACGCACGCAGCGTGCCGATGAGGTCGGTGCCGCGGCGGGCGTCGTAGTCGAGGACCGGTCCGAGTGTCGCGCGGACGTAGCCGGACAGGTCGGAATGCCTGCCGAGCAGGACGCCGAGGAACCCGAGGTCGGCCATCGCCGCGCCGTCGCCTTCGCGGCCGAGAGCAAGCAGAGTATTAACGCATCGAACAGCTTCAGTGTACGCCTGCGCCAACGCTTCCGGACCGCTCGCCGGGCCAGCCGCGCCGACGGTCACCGGACAGTCCACAACGGACTTCAACTCGGCCGCGATCCGTGCCGCCGCAGGCTGATCCGGCGCGAGTGCGACAACTTGCTCCGCGTGAACACCGACCAAATCGCCGTATCGCGCACAGGCTGCAGCGAGCCCGCGTCGAGAAATACCGGACGCGTGCGCGACCAAGACCGCGTGCGGTGCGGACAAATCGACCCCCAACCGGCGTGCGCGAGCGACCAATGAGCCTGGGTTGCGGGTCGGCGCGGTGAGCAGGTCGGTCAGCAATTCGCCGCGCACTTGATCCTCGGCTTGCGCGACGGAACGACGCAGCAGCAACAGCAAGGCCGTGACAACCGCAGCCCGTTCAAAGAGCCGACGATCGTCCCCGGCTAGCTCGGGCCGCCCGGAGAGCGTCAGGCTGCCGAGCAGTTCGCGGCCCGCCCGCACTGCGCAGACCCATGCGTCCTTTGTGGACACAGCGCGGCCATTGGCGTGCGATGAAGCAACCGCGGCAGCGTCAAAATCGACCGCAGTACCGGCCAGCAGGCCGCCTTCCTCGTCGTGCACAGCGATCGATCCGCGCAACACACCGGCCACTTCCGCTGCCACCGCGGGCAAATCCGCGCCGCCGAGCACCAGGTCCATCAACCGGTCATGCGCGTCGTCGGCGCGGCGCATCGTCGCGTTGGCCGCGTTCAGCTCCGCGGCCGCGGAGCGCGTTTCTTCCAGCAGATGCGCGGTGTCCAACGCGATCGCGGCGTGCGCGGCCAGCGACGACAGCAGCGCGACTTCCGCCGTCGAGAATGCCCGCGACGACCGGTCGGACGCATACAGCACGCCCAACACCTTGCCGCCGATCGCCAGCGGCACGCCGAGGATCGCCTTCAACCCCTCTTCGCGGACACCCGCGTCGATCGGGTTTGTGTGCCGGAACCGCTCGTCCTCGAAGTAGTCCGCGGTCGCGTATGGACGCGCGGTTTGCGCTACCAGCCCGCCGAGCCCCTCGCCCATCCCCAGGACAATCTGCTGGAACAGCGCCGAAACCGACCCGTCGGTGACCCGGATGTACGTCTCGCCGTTCGCCTCGTCGTTGAGGCTGAGGTACGAAACGTCCACGCCCAGCAACGTCCGCGCGCGCCGGACAATCGACCGCAGCACCGCGTCCGGATCGCGCAGCCGGGCGAGGTCGCTCGCGGTGTCGAACAACGCGGTCAGCTCGGCCTCCCGTCGCCGATGCTCGCTGAGCGTCTCGCGGATCCGCAACGCCAGCTCGGTCGCCGAACCGATCGCGGCGGACTGTTCCGCGGACAACCCCCGGGCAGCGACGTGCGCCAGCTGCTCGCTGCTCGCTCCGGCGGCGAGCAGTTCGAGCAGCCGGCGATACGCCTCGGCAGTGGGGTCCACACCCGTCATGCTGTCATTGAAGCCTGCCGTTCGGCCGCCGTCTCGTGCAGCGACGCGCCGCGCGTCTCCCGGGCGGCGAGCAGCGCGACCAGCGACAACAGGCACATCGCGACCACGTAAACCGAAACCGGCACCGTCGAGTGGTACGCCTCGAACAGCGCAACCGCGATCAACGGCGCGACCGCACCGGCCGCGATGGACGACAGCTGGCCGCCGACCGAAAGCCCGGTATAGCGCACGCGCGTCGGGAATTGTTCCGCGAAGAACGCCGCCTGCGGCCCGTACATCGCACCGTGCACGACGAGCCCGATCACCGCCGCGCCGATCACCGAACCTGTCGTGCGCAGGTCGAGCAGCCAGAAGAAACCGAACGACCACGCGGCCATCCCGACCACGCCGAACAGGTACACCGGCTTCCGGCCGATCTTGTCGGACAGCAAGCCCCACAAGGGAATCGTCACGAAGTGCACCGCGGACGCGACGAGCACCGCGGTCAGCCCGGTCGCCTTCGGCAGGCCGAGTCCGGTGGTCACGTAGACGAGAATGAACGCGGTGATCACGTAGTAGGACACGTTTTCCGCGATGCGCGCGCCGAACGTCACCGCCAGCGCGCGGAAGTGCCCGCGGAAGACGTCGACAATCGGTGCCTGCTCGCGCTCGTCCGCGGCAGCCTTCGCCGCGATGAACACCGGCGATTCCGAAACCGCCAGCCGGATCCACAGGCCGAGCACCACCAGCACGCCGGACAGCAGGAACGGAACCCGCCAGCCCCAAGCCTGGAAAGTCGCGTCCGACTGCGCCGATGCCAGGATCGTGAGCACCGCGGTGGCCAGCAGGTTCCCGGCCGGAACGCCGGTCTGCGGCCACGACGCCCAGAACCCGCGCCGCCGGTCGTCGCCGTGCTCGGACACCAGCAGCACCGCGCCGCCCCACTCGCCGCCGAGGGCGAAGCCCTGGATCAGCCGCAGCAGCGTGAGCAGGACCGCTGCGAGCACGCCGACCGCGCTGTAGGTGGGCAGCAACCCCATCGCGAACGTCGAGCCGCCCATCATCAGCAGGCTCACGACCAGCAGTTTCTTGCGTCCGATCCGGTCGCCGAAGTGCCCGAACACGAGCCCGCCGATCGGCCGCGCGAGGAAGCCCACCGCGTAGGTGAGCAAGGCGAGCAAGGTGCCGGTGAGCGGGTCGGCGGTCGGGAAGAACAGCTTGTTGAAGACCAGCGCGGCGGCCGAGGTGTAGAGGAAGAAGTCGTACCACTCGATGGTGGTTCCGATCAGCCCGGCTCCGACGACGCGCAGCAGCTTTTTGTCCATAATGGACTCCACTCCGTTGTGGGGAAAGGGGGATTCAGCCAGCGGTCCAGCCGCCGTCAACGGGAAGCGACGCGCCGGTGACGTGCCCGGCGGACTCGCCGCACAGCCACACCACGAGATCGGCGACGTCCTCGGGTTCGATCAATCGCTTGATCGCGGCCCGGCGCAGCAAAACCTGTTCCAGCACTTCTTCCGGCGGCACCCCGTGCTCGGCCGCCTGCGCTTCGATCTGCCCCGTGACGAGCGGCGTACGAACGTAGCCGGGGTTCACGCAATTACTGGTCACGCCGTGCTCGGCGCCTTCGAGAGCGGCCACTTTGGACAGTCCCTCGAGCGCGTGTTTCGCCGTGACGTAAGCAGCTTTGTACGGACTCGCCCGCACGCCGTGCACGCTGGACATGTTGACGATCCGTCCCCAGCCGCGCGCGTACATCGCGGGCAGGCACTGGCGGATCAACAGAAACGGCGCGGTCACCATCAACGACTGGATGAAAGCGAACCGCTCCGGCGGGAATTCCGGCAACGGGGCGACGTGCTGCACGCCCGCGTTGTTGACGAGCACATCGACGTCCGCGGGCAGCCTCGCCAGCGCCGCCGGGTCGGTGAGGTCCACGACGTGCGCCTGCCCGCCGACCTCAGCGGCAGCCGCCTCCGCCCCGGCGACGTCCACGACGTGCACCTTGGCCCCGGCGGCGCCGAACGCCCGCACGCAGGCCAGCCCGATGCCACTGCCGCCGCCGGTCACCAGCGCGGTGCGCCCGGCGAGGGAACTGTCACTGGTCATGGCCGGAAACAGTAAGTCGCTCCGACCTGGGCGACCATGGGTCAATCCACCACAGAACGCTGATTCTCTATGTGGTCAGCCCACGCTGGAAACTTAATCTTCGTCCATCACGATCAGCTCGAACCCGTGGCCGTTGCAGGTGGGACACACCGCGTCGAACACGGCACCACCGCCATGGCAGTCCGGGCAAAGGCCGTCGTGCCAACTGGTTCCCGAGACGTCGCAATGCGGCCGCGGGTAATGGGTATCCGGCAGGCAGCATTCCGCGCCGGTTTCGGCGTGTCGCCGACGGCAGAGGTCGCGTCCTCCAGGCTTGATCATGCCTTCAGCATCACACAGCTCGGCCCGGGTCAGCCAGCGGCCGACGAGATGCTCCGCGCCTCGCTCGCCCCGATTTCGAACGCCTCGCAGCAGAAGAGCAGCCACTCGCGCACGCCGTCGGCCGTCCCGCCAGCGAACCCTTGCGCCAGCTCGACATACCGCGGCACCCGCCGGAAATAGGCGACTTCCGGCACCGTCAACGCCTTCGGGTCAAGCCCGGTGGCCACCATCGACAGGCGAGCCGCCGCCCGGGCGACCACCCCGTCCGCCGAACCGAACGGCGACAGCGCCAGCAGTTCGCCGTGCACCACCGCGGTCAGCACCGGCCCGGGCACCGAGGTCGCGCCGGTGACGAGCTGAGCCAGCATCTCCAGTCGCTCGCCGCCGCGCTGCGGACGGCCGAGCTGGTCCGGATCGGACACCACGTCCGACGCGGCCAGCAAATGCAGCCGGGCCACCGTCTGCAACGGAGCCCGCCGCCACGTCGGCAGCAACGACTCCAGCTTCTCCGCGACCCGCAGCGCCCCGGCGAGCAGCGGGTCGGTCACCGAACCGTCTTCCGGCAGCTCGGGATTGGCCCCGTCGATCCCCGCCGAAGCCCGAGCTGCCCGAACCGAAGCCTCCGCCGCGGTCTCCGCGCCGCCCCGCAGGTTCGCGGGCAGCCGGTGCACGGCGAAGACGGCGTCCTGCGCGGCCTTGGCTGCCGCGGCGACGCCGTCGAGCTCCAGCAATGGCTTCAGGGGATCACTCATGCGTCGAGCACCTGCCCCGCGCGCTCCACCACCGGAGGCAGCACCGACCAGGGGAAGTTGATCCACCGGTCAGTCCGCTTCCACACGTATTCGCACTTCACCGTCGACGCGGGCTTCTCGTAGACCACCGCGCACCGCACGTCCGCGACGTGGTCGGCGCAGAAGTCGCGGACCAGCTTGAGCGTCGCGCCGGTGTCCGCGACGTCGTCGGTGACCAGCACCTTCTTGTGTGTGAGATCCACCACGTTGGGCACCGGCGGCAGCATGACCGGAAGGTCCAGCCGCTGGTCGACGCCGGTGTAGAACTCGACGTTCATCACGTGCAGGTTCTTCACGTCGAGCGCGTACCCGAGCGCGCCGGCGACGAACAGCCCGCCGCGCGCGATGGACAGGATGAGGTCGGGCGCGAACCCGTCCTCGGCCACCGCCTCCGCCAGCTCCCGGCTCGCCGAACCGAACAACTCCCAGGTGAGGTTTTCTCGCTCCTCGGCCATGCGCGCTCTCTTTCTCGGGTGGTCCGCCGAGCATAAGCGGCCGTAAAGTGGACTGCTGAAATGACTGGGAAATGGCACTTCGACACAGCCACTCGTCGACGTAGCGTGAGCCCGTGACCTGGAGCGAGCACCCCATTCTGTCCGGCCGCCACGTACGGCTCGAACCCCTCGGCCTCGAGCACGCCGCCGGCCTGCTCGAAGCCGGAGCCGACCCGGGCATCTGGGCCTGGCTGAGCCTCCGCCAGCCCGCCGACCTCGGCGAAGCCGAGACGATGGTGAAGGACGCGCTCGCCGACCCGGACCGCCGCCCGTGGGCGCAGATCGACGTCGCGTCCGGCCGCGTCGCCGGAACCACTTCTTATTACCAGGTAGTAGCGAAGCACCGGATCCTCTCGATCGGGCACACCTGGATCGGCGCGGATTTCCAGCGCACGGCGCTCAACACCGAGTCCAAATTCCTCCTGCTGCGCAACGCCTTCGAGGACTGGGGCGCCCAGCGCGTCGCGTGGGAAACCGACAACCGCAACCTCCGGTCGCAACGCGCCATCGAACGGCTCGGCGCGCTGCGCGAAGGGGTGCTTCGGGCGCACCGGATCCGTCCGGACGGCACGACCCGCGACACGGTGCTCTACTCGATGACGGACGCCGAGTGGCCGGGCGCCCGTGCCCGGCTGCTCGCCCGCCTCGGCTGAGCCTCGCCGCACTCCGCTTGGCGCTGTGCGCGCAACGTGGCTGCAACCTTGTCGTAGGCGGACTAACGTCGCTAGCGTTCCCTGAGCCGCGGGTTCGCACTACAGGAGGCTTTGCACCATGACCGAGCAGTCCCCAGCGTTGGACAACCTGCTCACGGAGAGCCGCACGTTTCCTCCCAGCGACGAGTTCGCTGGTCAGGCGAACGCGAAGGCCGATATGTATGCGACGGCGGACGCTGACCGGGAGCAGTTCTGGGCCGGGCAGGCGGAGCGGCTGTCGTGGGACACGAAGTGGTCCCAGGTATTGGACTGGACCAATGCTCCGTTCGCGAAGTGGTTCGTGGGCGGGAAACTGAACGTCGCGTACAACTGCGTGGACCGGCACGTCGAGTCCGGCCACGGGGACCAGGTCGCGATCCACTGGGTCGGCGAACCAGGCGACACGCGCGACATCACCTACGCGCAACTGAAGGACGAGGTCTCGAAGGCCGCGAACGCGCTGTCGTCGCTGGGCGTCGTCGCCGGGGACGTCGTGGCGATCCAGCTGCAGATGGTGCCCGAGGCGATTTTCGCGATGCTGGCGTGCGCGCGCATCGGAGCCCTGCACAGCGTGGTGTTCGGCGGTTTCTCGCCGACGGCGCTGCGCGCGCGGGTGGACGACGCGGCGGCGAAGATCGTGATCACGTCGGACGGCCAGTACCGCCGCGGCAAGGCCGCGCCGATGAAGGCGAACGTCGACGAAGCCTTGCAGGGCGCGGAAACCGTGCAGAAGGTCATTGTCGTGCGGCGCACCGGCAGCGACCTCGAGGGCGAGACGCCGTGGACCGAGGGCCGCGACCTGTGGTGGCACGAACTGGTCGACGGGCAGTCCACCGAGCACAAGCCGGAAGCGTTCGATTCCGAGCACCCGCTGTTCATTCTCTACACCTCGGGCACCACCGGTAAGCCGAAGGGCATTCTGCACACTTCGGGCGGCTACCTGACCCAGACCGCGTACACCCACAATGTCGTGTTCGACCACAAGCCGGGCGAAGACGTCTATTGGTGCACCGCCGACATCGGCTGGATCACCGGACACTCCTACATCGTCTACGGGCCGCTGGCGAACCGCGTGACCCAGGTCGTCTACGAAGGCACGCCGAACACCCCGCACGAGGGCAGGCACTGGGAAATCATCCAGAAGTACAAGGTCTCGATCTACTACACCGCGCCGACGCTGATCCGCACCTTCATGAAGTGGGGCGAGGACATCCCGGCGAAGTACGACCTGTCCTCGCTGCGGGTCCTCGGCAGCGTGGGCGAGCCGATCAACCCCGAGGCCTGGATCTGGTACCGCGACAAGATCGGCGCGAACAAGACGCCGGTCGTCGACACGTGGTGGCAGACCGAAACCGGCGCGATCATGATCTCGCCGCTGCCCGGCGTCACCGCCGCCAAGCCGGGTTCCGCGCAGCGCGCGCTGCCGGGCATCTCGGCGAAGGTCGTGGACGACACCGGCACCGAGGTCCCGCACGGCGGCGGCGGGTACCTGGTGCTGGACAAGCCGTGGCCGTCGATGCTGCGCGGCGTGTGGGGCGACGACGAGCGCTTCCGCGACACCTACTGGTCCCGTTTCTCCGAGCAGGGCTACTACTTCGCGGGCGACGGCGCGAAGTACGACGAGGACGGCGACATCTGGCTGCTCGGCCGCGTGGACGACGTGATGAACGTGTCCGGGCACCGGATCTCCACCACCGAGGTCGAGTCCGCGCTCGTGTCGCATCCGACGGTCGCCGAGGCCGCCGTCGTCGGCGCGACGGACCCGACCACTGGACAGGGCATCGTCGCGTTCGTGATCCTGCGCGGCAACGCGGTCGACGGCGGGGATGACGCGGTGCAGGAGCTGCGCAACCACGTCGCGAAGGAGATCGGGCCGATCGCGAAGCCGCGGCAGATCATGGTCGTGGCCGAGCTGCCGAAGACCCGCTCCGGCAAGATCATGCGCCGGCTGCTGCGCGACGTCGCGGAGAACCGGCAGATCGGCGACGTCACCACGCTCGCCGACTCGTCGGTCATGGACCTCATCTCCTCCGGGCTGAACTCCGGCAAGGAGGAGTAAGTTCTTCACCGTCAGGAAGGGACCCTCCCGGCTGGGAGGGTCCCTTCCTGCATTGATCCCCTGAAAGTGCGGGCATCGAACGCATGTTCTAAGATGCCCGCGTACCCAACCCAGATCCGGGCAAGGAGACGACACGAATGTCCGTGGAAGCCTTGACGCACGACGAGGACACTGCGGCCGGGCCGGCGGCGGAGTCATCGCCGCAGGCCGCCGGCACCCCGGAGGCCCCGGAAGTCGCCGAGCCCACCGCCGCTCCCGAAGCTTCGAGCGCCCCGGCGGACGCCCCGAAGCCGGAGTCTTCGCAGGCTGAGGAGACCCCGGCGGTCGAATCGCCGAAGCCGAAGCGCGGCCGCCCGAAGGCCGCGGCGTCGACGGCGAAGAAGACCCGCACCGTGGAGCTCACGCTCACCGTCACCGGCACGGCGGACGGCGAGTGGCAGGCCGAGCTGAAGAACGGCGCCAAGTGGGTCGCGAAGGGCCTTGCCGTTCCGGCCGCGGCGGTTTCGCGTGCGGCGAAGGAACTGCACGACGACCTGTCCGGCCCGATCGACGAGGTCATCAACGCCGCCCGCGAGGCGCAGGCCGCGAAGGTCGCGCAGCTCGAGGCCGAGCTGGAAGCCGCGAAGGCGGCGCTGGCCGAGCTCGACAACTGAGTCAGACCCGGTTCGCCCGGGTCCGGTGTCCACTCGTGGCTCCGGACCCGGGCGTTCGTCGTTTCATCCCCCGCAGAAGTCCGTGAGGGCCACCCTGAGGGAATCAGAGTCAATGAGGGTTCCCCTCACGGACCGCTGGTCTCGCGTCTCGGCCCAGGTGGCGCTCCGGCAGCCTATTCGCCCGGTCAGGCAAGGCACAATTCATTGAGGATTGCCTTTCTTAACCGAATTCCTGCAATCCGGGAAAATGTCGCGCGGAAACAATTTCCGTGATTCACTGAAGCCGTGACCGAAACGATGGGCGACGCGGTGCACGCGCACGAACCGCACGAGGACCTCGGCGGCAAGCTGAACTGGCTGCGCGCCGGGGTTCTCGGCGCGAACGACGGGATCGTGTCCGTCGCGGGCATCGTCGTCGGCGTCGCGGGAGCCACCACCGACAGCACCACGATCCTCACCGCCGGAATTGCCGGGCTCGTCGCGGGCGCGTTTTCCATGGCGGGCGGGGAATACGTGAGCGTGAGCACCCAGCGCGACACCGAACGCGCGCTGCTGCGGCTCGAGAAGCACGAACTGAAAACGATGCCGGAGGCCGAGGAACGCGAACTCGCGCAGATCTACGAGGACAAGGGCCTCTCGCCGGAGCTGGCGAAGCAGGTCGCGCGCGAGCTGACCGACAAGGATCCGCTGCAGGCGCACGCGGAGGCCGAACTCGGCATCGACCCGGACAACCTCACCAGCCCGTGGCAGGCGGCGTGGGCGTCGCTGCTGGCGTTCTCCGTCGGCGCGCTGCTGCCGTTGCTGGCGATCGCCTGGACGTCGGTCAGCGTCCGCGTCTGGGCGTGCGCGCTGGCGGTGGTCGTCGGCCTCACGCTCACCGGGTTCGTGAGCGCGAGGCTCGGCAACGCGCAGGCGGGGCGCGCGATCGTCCGCAACGTCGGCGTCGGCGCCCTCACCATGCTCGTCACTTACTTCGTCGGAGTGCTTTTCGGCACCACCGTGGGTTAGTGAACCCCGCGCATCAACTTGCGGATGAAGGGGATCAGCGCGAGCAACACCACGCCGACCACGATCGCGACGCCGCCGATGATGCTGAAGTACGGCACCTCGTCGTGCGGGTCGTAGGACTGCGCGAGTTTGCCCGACATCGCCGTGCCCAGCGAAACCGACAGGAAGTTCAGCGCCACCATCTGCGTCCGGAACGCCTCCGGCGCGAGCTTCGTCGACAGCGAAAGCCCGACCGGCGACAGCATCAGCTCGGCGATCGTGAACACCAGCAGGATGCCGGCCAGCGCGAGCAGCGGGCTGCCGTTCTGCCCGGTGTGCGCCATCGGCAGGAACAGCAGGAACGCCACGCCCATGAGCACCGTGCCGAGCACGAACTTCATCGGCGTCGACGGCTGCTTCGGGCCGAGCTTCGTCCAAACCGCCGCGATGATCGGGGCGAACACGATGATGAACACCGGGTTGATCGAGTTGACCCAGGACACCGGCATCGTCCAGCCGAACAGGTCGCGGTCGAGCCGCTGGTCGCTGTAGACCGAGACGACCGTCGACTGCTGCTGGTACAGCGAGAAGAACGCGGCGCTCGCGATGTACATCGGGATGAACGACAGCACCCGGCTGCGCTCGTCCGAGGTGATCTTCTTGCTGGACAGGATCGCGACGAAGTAGACCACCGAGATCGCGACGACCACGTAGACCACGACGTCGGCGAGGTTGTCCGGGGTGACCACGCCGGACATGATCAGCGCGACGACCGCGGCGACGATCACCACGGCCACGCCGATCACGAGCACGCGCTGCGAGGACGGCAGCGGGTTCGGCACCTCGGACGCCTTCGCGCCGAGGTTCTTCCGCCCGATCGTGTACTGGATCAGCCCGAGCGCCATGCCGATCGCGGCGAGCCCGAAGCCGAGGTGGAAGCCGCCGTTCTGCTGGGCGAGCCCGGTCAGCAGCGGGCCGATGAACCCGCCGATGTTGACGCCCATGTAGAAGATCGTGAATCCGGCGTCGCGCCGCTCGTCGCCTTCGGCGTACAGCGTGCCGACCACCGAGGTCGCGTTGCCCTTGAGCCCGCCGGACCCGAGCGCGACGCACGCGAGACCGACGCCGACGCCGGTCAGGCCGGGCAGCACGGCCAGCGCGATGTGCCCGATCATCACCACGATGGCGCTGTAGAACAGCGTGCGTTCGGAGCCGAGCAGCCGGTCGGCGATCCACGCGCCGACGACCGTGGCGAGGTAGACCGTGCCGCCGTACGCGCCGACGATGCCGAGCGCGGCGCTCTGGTCGATCCCGAGGCCGCCCTTGTCGGCCTGGTAGTAGAGGTAGATGGCGAGGATGCCCTGCATCCCGTAGAAGGAGAAGCGCTCCCACATCTCCACGCCGAAGAGGTTCGCCAACCCCCTCGGGTGCCCGAAAAATCTGGTGTCGGCCTGGGCGTCGATAGGGGTGCTCACTACTGCCTCGTCCCTGTATTCAACATCGTTGTCGTTCTCTCCTGGCATGCTAGAAGGCGAACAGGTGAACGAAAAACCGGCGTCAGTATGGACTAGACAACTTGGCCGCGGCGATGGGCTGACCTGCGTTTGCGTACGGCTCGGCCAGATGCGAGCGTCATCGGGCAGTTCTGGGTTGCCGTTCGTCACAACGGGCGGTAATCGGCGACTGCGGACGGTAAACTGGAGATCGGTGTGCCGGGAAGTCTGGTCGGCGGGAGAGCCGCCGTCCCCACAAGGAGTTTTTCGTGACCCCAGCCCGCGCCGTCGCCGAATTCGCCCGTTTCCTCCGCACGGAAACCACTGGCGGGCTGATCCTGCTCGCCGCCACCGCGGTCGCCCTGGTCTGGGCCAACTCGCCGCTCGCGCCCGCTTACGAGGCATTGCGCGACTTCCGGCTCGGCCCGGAGTTCCTGCACCTCAACCTCACCCTCGGCGACTGGGCGAAGGACGGCCTGCTCGCGCTGTTCTTCTTCGTCGCGGGGCTTGAGCTCAAACGAGAACTGGTGGTCGGCGAGCTGTCCCGGTGGCGGCAGGCGGTGCTGCCGGTGATCGCCGCGGTCGGCGGGATGGTCGTGCCCGCGGTGCTCGCGCTCTCGATCGCCTGGGGCACGCCCGGCGTCGACCGGGCGTGGGCGATCCCGGTGGCCACGGACATCGCGTTCGCGCTCGGCGTGCTCGCGCTGACCGCCTCGAACCTGCCGAGCAGCGCGCGGGTCTTCCTGCTTTCCCTTGCCGTGGTGGACGACCTCGGCGCGATTCTCGTCATCGCGATCCTCTTCACCAGCAGTTTCAACCTGATCGCGGCGGCGGTCGCGGTGGTCGCGCTCGGGCTTTACGCCTTCCTGCAGCACAAGCGCGTCCGGACGCCATGGCTGTACGTGCCGATCGCGCTGATCACCTGGGTCGCGGTGCATTCGGCGGGCATCCACGCGACGATCGCCGGCGTCGCGCTCGGGCTGCTCACTCGCGTCCGCGAGGACGAGGGCGAGGAGGAAGCACCCGCGGTCCGGCTCGAGCACCGCTTGCAGCCGTGGTCAGCGGCGGTGGCGGTGCCGGTGTTCGCCTTGTTCGCCGCGGGGATTTCGGTGAACGGCGACGCGCTGTCGACGGTTTTCACCACCGCGTTGCCGCTGGCTGTCCTCATCGGACTGGTCGTCGGGAAGTTCGTCGGCATCTTCGGGGCGAGCCTGCTGGCGGTGAAGCTGCACGTCGCGGAGAAGCCCAGCGGGATGAGCTGGCGAGACGTGGCCGCGCTGTCCGTGCTCGGCGGCGTCGGGTTCACCGTCAGCCTGCTGATCGCCGAACTCGCCCTGCCCGAGGACATGGCCGAAGTGGCCAAGGCGGCCGTCTTGATCGCCTCCGCGATCGCCTCGCTGACCGCCGCCGTGCTGCTCCTGCGGCGCAGCCGGGTACACGCGAAGGCGGGTTGATCCCGACACTCCCGCCGGTCCGTCGCGCCTCGCGTACGGCCACGTGGCACGATGACCCAGTGAGCAGCCCCAAACACGAGCGCACCAGCCCCGACGGCGTGGGGGCCGTGCCGTACCTGCCCCTGTCCAGCGACGAGGAAGCCGCGGCGAGCGAGCAGTCCATCGGCAAGCTCGTCGGCGACGCCACCCAGCACCTGTCGACGCTGGTCCGCGCCGAAATCGAGCTGGCGAAAGCCGAGCTGGCGCAGGAAGCGAAGAAGGCGCTCAAGGGGACGGTCTTCTTCCTGATCGCCCTCACCGTCTTTCTGTACAGCACCTTCTTCCTGTTCCTGCTGATCGCCGAGGGTCTGTCGGACTGGTGGGGCATCCGCTGGCCCGCGTTCGCGACGGTGTTCGGCCTGATGCTGATCACCGTGGGCGCGACCGCGTTCCTCGGCTGGCGCAAGGTGAAGAAGCTGCGCGCGCCGGAACGCACGATCAGCAGCGTCAAGGAGACGGCCGAGGCCTTCAAGCGCAAGCCGGTCGAAGACGACGACCTGCCCTCGACGCAGGGCTGACGCCAGCCCGCGCGCCGGTGGTGGAGCTGACGCCGGACCCGTCGAGCGTGCGGGTCGACGGGCCGTGGACGCATCGCGACGTCTCGGCCAACGGCATCCGCCTGCACGTAGCCGAATGCGGCGAGGGCCCGTTAGTGCTGCTCCTGCACGGGTTCGCGGGTTTCTGGTGGACCTGGCGACACCAGCTGCCCGCACTGGCCGACGCCGGTTTCCGCGCGGTAGCGGTAGATCTGCGCGGCTACGGCGACTCGGACAAACCCCCGCGCGGCTATGACGCGTGGACCCTGGCAGGCGACGTAGGCGGCCTGATCAAGACCCTGGGCGCCCGCCGGGCACACCTGGTAGGCCACGCCTGGGGCGGCATGCTCGCCTGGACAGTCGCGGCACTGCACCCCCGCCTGGTGTCCTCGGTGACCGCCATCGGCGCCGCACACCCGCTAGCGTTCAAGTCGGCGGTGAAGCGCACCAGCAGCCAGATCCGCGCCGCAGGCCACCTTTTCCGCTTCCAGGTACCGATGGCCCCGGAAAAATGGCTGGTCCGCGACAACGCGGCGGCAGTGGAAGAACTGTTCGGCAAATGGTCCGGCGAGACCTGGCGCTCCTCCTCGGACTTCACCGAGACCCTGCCGCCATTCCGCCAAGCCATGCTGGTCCCAGGCGTCGCCCACTCCGCACTGGAGTACTACCGCTGGGCCTTCCGTGCCCAGTTCCGAGGCGAAGGCAGACGCTTCACCGACGCAGTCAACGCCCGCATCACCGCCCCCGTACTGCAGTTGCACGGCGCGGACGACACCTGCATCCTCCCGGAAACCGCACTGGCGTCAGTCCACTGGGCAGGCCCGCACAGCGAACCAAAACTCTGGCCAGGCATCGGCCACTTCCCCCAGCTAGAAGACCCAGAGCGAGTAACAAAGTCCGTCGTGGACTTCATCCGCTAACGCTCGGGCAGAGGTACGTGAGGGCCACCCTCATTGACTCTGATTCCGTCAGGGTTCCCCTCACGCCCCTTCCTCGGCCCGTGAGGGACCCCTTCCCGGACCTGGATTTCCCTCAAGGAGCCCTTCACGGACCTGCCCCCGGCGCCGCCAGCAACCCCCACCACCCAACCGCAGCCAATGCACCCAACACCCGAGGCACCCAACCCCACCCCGCAGCCGATGCACCCACTATCGAGGCACCCAGCCCCTCCCCCGCACCCCGATACGAAGCCCATCTGCGGTCGATGGGTGCCTGTCAAGGCATCTTTCCCGCCTTGACAGGCACCCACCGACCGTCAGCACAATCAAGCTTCGGGGTGCCCCACGCACGCACAAGCGATGTCGCCGCCAGGCGACGAGAACTCAACTAGCGCAAGCCCCAGTCCCCACCCGAGCAGTCTGCGACGAAGCAGCATCAACCTCACTGCGCACCTGATCCGCCGTCAACGTAAACCCGGTATCCGGATCCTCCACCGCAGCCCCAAACACCACCCCGATGACATCCCCATCAGGAGTAATCATCGGCCCCCCGGAATTCCCGCTCCGCACCGTCCCCCGCACCGTAAACACATCCCGCTGCACAGTACGAGAGTCATAAATATCCGGCCCGCGCAAGTTAATCCGCCCCCGAACCCGAGCCGGAGTAGCCGTATAAGGCCCATCCAACGGATACCCCAACACCACCGCATTATCCCCAGCCCGAGCAGTCTGCGGAGCAAACGGCAACACCGGCGCCTTCAACCCAGGCACCGCCAACACCGCAATATCAACCTCAGGATTGAAGTAAACAACCCGAGCCCGGTAATCCCCCGAAGTCGACTCAATCCCGACCTCGTCAGTCCCGGCCACCACGTGCGCATTGGTCATAACCCGCTGCGGCGCAACCACAAACCCACTGCCTTCAAGCGCCCGAGAACAAGAAGGCGCGTTCCCCCGAATCTTCACCACACTGGGATGCACCCGCTTAGCCACAGCGGACACATTGAGCGAAGTATCCGGCGGCGGCGTATCCGCCGAAGGCGCCTTCTCAAACGGCGACAACGCAGACGGAAACCCAGACGCGTCAAGCAACTTCCGCAAATCACTGGGAAGCCCCTGCGCCTCAGCCGGCATGAGGTCGTTGACCTCGCCCAGCACCACCGACGAGTTGATCGACTTAGCCAACCCGGGAATCGCCGACACCGTAGTCAGCGGATTAGCGACCAGCCAAGCGACCACGAACACCGCGGCCGCCTGCAAGATCGCACCGAGCGTCTTGTCGATCCCGGAAAGCTTGTCCGGATTGATCTTCTGCCGCAGCTTCCGCCCGACCCACACGCCGAGCGTCTCGCCGAGCACGATCAGGAACACGACCACCGCGAACGCGAAAGCCACCTTGGCGACCGGACTGTCGAAAAGGCTGATCACGAACGGCGCCAGCTTCACCCCGGCCACCGCGCCCAGCGCGACGCCCACGAGCGCGGGCAGCGCGACGATCACGCCCTGGAACGCACCGGAAACCGCGGCCATGACCGCGAGCAGCAGGACGACGACATCGACCCAGTTCACCGCGCCGTCACTCCTCGATAGAACCGTCCCGGGCCGCCGACCGGCCCTGATGTTCGGCCCACGCTACGTCAAGCTCGCGCACATCGCCGGTGTCCCACTCCCGTTCCCAGCCGCCGAGGGAGAGCAGCACGGACAGCAGACCGGCGGTGAAACCCCAGACGAACAGGCCGTCGACGGTGAACGCCGGACCTCGCCACGACGCGTCGCCGCGGCGCACGGTGAACCGGTTGGCCGGGTCGGCGAGGTCGGCCAGCGAGACCCGCGCGACCGCCGCCGTCTCGGCCGGATCGACCGCGCGCACTGGCGACGGGGTGTGCCAATGCGCCAGCACCGGCGTCACCGCGAACCTCGACACCGGCACAAAGAGCTCCGGCAGCACCGCGACCGGCAGGATCCCCGACGGGTCGACGCCGGTCTCCTCCTCGGCCTCGCGCAGCGCCGTGCCGACCGGGCCCTCGTCGCCGTCCTCCGCGCCGCCGCCGGGGAACGAAACCTGCCCGGCGTGCGAGCCGAGCGTGTCCGCCCGCCGCTGCAACAGGACGTCCGGACCGTCTCCGCCGGGCCGTTCGCCGAACAGGATGAGCACCGCGGCGGCGCGGGTGAGCAGGTCTTCCGGCGGGCTGAACCGGGTGAACGTGCGGCTGTCGACCTCGCCGGACACCTTCACCAGCGGCCGCAGCCATTCCGGCACGGCTTCGGGTTCGACGAGCGGTCCGGTGGTCATGAGTAGTCCTTCACAGCAGCGCGCACCTGGTCAGTGTTGTCGAACACCCGCGGGTTCGCGATGAACCGGACCTGGCCGTCCGCGGTGACCAGGTACGACGCGGGCAGCGACGAGGGCACCTTGAGCGCGGTGCGGATCGGACCGGTCTGGCCGTCGCCGTCGTAGAGCGACGGCAGGTGCACGCCGAGTCGCTGGAACAGGCCGAGCCCGTCCGAAGCCGGGCTGGCGACCTGCACGCCGACCACGCGCACCGCACCCGGCTCGGCGGCGTACCGCTGCAGCACCGGCAGTTCCGTGCGGCACGGCTGGCACCACGACGCCCACACGTTGACCAGCACCGGACCGCCGCCGAGGACCTTGCCGACGTCCACCCTGGACCCGTCGCCGAGGCAGTCCGCCTCGATCCCGGACAGCTGGCCGACCGCCTTCGCCGCGGCGGGCGGGCAAGCCTGGAGCTTCGCCGCCGCGCGCGCCGCGGTGAGGTCACCGGACGCGGGCGGCGCGGCCGTGGAATCGCCGCCACGCAGCGTCAGGACGGCGACCAACGCGGCCACCGCCAGCACCGCGACCCCGAGCGCCCATTTGGTGACTGCAGTCACCCGCGCGCCGCCAGCTCGAGAATGTGGTCCTTCTCCGGGCCCTTGACCAGTTTCGCGGCCACCTCGAACTCGGTGGGCCCGGTGCCGAACGACGGGCAGTCCTTGCGCAGCGGACACGCGCCGCAGGCCGGTTTCCGGGCGTGGCACACGCGGCGGCCGTGGAAAATCACGCGGTGGGACAGCATGGTCCACTCTTTGCGCGGGATCAGCTCGCCGACCGCGTGCTCGACCTTGACCGGGTCCTCTTCCGCGGTCCAGCCCCAGCGCCGCACGAGGCGGCCGAAGTGAGTGTCCACTGTGATTCCCGGCACGTCGAAAGCGTTGCCGAGCACGACATTCGCGGTCTTGCGGCCGACGCCGGGCAGCGTGACGAGGTCGTCCAGTTTCTTCGGCACCTCGCCGCCGTAGCGCTCCACGAGCGCCGCGCCGAGACCCATCAGCGAATTCGCCTTCGCCCGGAAAAACCCGGTCGTGCGCAGGTATTCCTCGAGTTCGGCGCGCTCCGCTCCGGCGTAATCGGCCGCGGTGCGGTACTTCTTGAACAACGCGGGCGTGACGAGGTTCACCCGCACGTCCGTGGTCTGCGCCGACAACACCACCGCGACCAGCAGTTCCAGCGGATTCGTGAAGTCCAGCTCGGCCTTCGCGTCCGGATAAACCTCGTCGAGGCAACGTTTCATCCGCCGGGCGCGTCTCACGAGAGCGAGCCGGCTTTCTTCGCGGTCCGCGCGGGGCCCGTTCGGGACAACAGGGGGCACCCCGATAGCCTACGGGCGAGTCGGACGAGCCGGTCGGGAGCATCCGCCGGTGGACGGCCGAACCGCCAGAGCACCACCTCTGCGGGCCGCGCGTCCGCCCTGAGCGAGGATCTGGAGATCCATGACCGAGTGCGTCACCGAAAACAGCGGAGCTGTGGCATGACCGTGTGGTTCGTGATCTTGGTCCCGCTGGTGATCATGTTCTTCGCGTTGTTCATGGAACGGGTCGAGAGCAGGCTCAAGCACGTCGCGGTTCAGGAGAACGAGGTCGAGGAGTTCCTGGAGCAGGCCCAGCCCAACGAGGTCAGGGCCCTGTACGGGCACGGGATCGGCCGCGCGCTCGAGCTGTTCCGGCTCCGCAGGCTCGGCGGACGGGCAGCCAGGCTACGCGCGCGCAAGGTGCGGAGTTAGGCTGCTCAGTCGGACGTGATCGTTCCAGGCAGCCGCGCCGGGCGCGGCGAGCTGACGAGCGATCTGCCCGACACGCCCTAGACTGACGCGAAAGTGATCGGCGACACTGCCTTCGACCTGCGAAGGAAGTGATCGTTTCTCGACGAGGAGGCACCCGAGGTGGACGAAACCCTGGCCCGTGCGGGCATTTTCCAGGGTGTGGAGCCGGCAGCGGCGGAGGCGCTGGCCCAGACCTTGGAATCCGTGGAGTTCCCCCGCGGCCATGTCATCTTCAACGAGGGCGAGCCGGGCGACCGGCTGTACATCATCCAGTCCGGCAAGGTGAAGATCGGCCGCAAGTCCCCGGACGGCCGCGAGAACCTGCTGTGGATCGCCGGTCCGTCCGACATGTTCGGCGAACTGTCCATCTTCGACCCCGGCCCGCGCACGTCCGGCGCCACGACGGTCACCGAGGTCCGCGCGGTCACCATGGACCGCCCGGCGCTGCGGCAGTGGATCGCCACCCGCCCGGAGATCGCCGAGCAGCTGCTGCGCGTCGTCGCGCGCCGCCTGCGCCGCACGAACAACATGGTCGCGGAGCTGATCTTCACCGACGTCCCCGGCCGCGTGGCCCGTGCGCTGCTGCAGCTGGCGCAGCGCTTCGGCAGCCAGGAGGCGGGCCTGCTGCGGGTCACGCACGACCTGACGCAGGAAGAGATCGCCCAGTACGTCGGCGCGTCCCGCGAGACCGTCAACAAGGCGCTCGCCGACTTCGCGCACCGCGGCTGGCTGCGGCTCGAGGGCAAGAGCGTGCTGATCCTCGACCCGGAGCGGCTCGCTCGCCGCGCCCGCTGATCTTCCCCCGAGTGGGTTAATCCGCACGGGTTTTTCGAAGGCCACCTCCTACTGGGGGTGGCCTTCGTGCGTGCGTACCGGACTATCCCCCACAAGAGCGGCATTCCGCTCCGGTCCCGTGTCGCCGCCGGCTTCGGCCGGTCCGGCCGGGAAAATGACAAGGAGCCGGGCGCCACCCCCGACGTGGCGCACCGGCTCCTCGCCTGCGCACGGATCATCCCCCGACGACCCGCGCTCCCCGCCCTCCGGACCAGGCCCCGACCCATATGCCGGAGGGAGCTGGGTGCTGCAGTGCTGTCCAGCCCGTAATGGGCTGTCGTTCAACCATCACGGCCAAAACTCACGAATTCAAGGCCATTCACCCTCAAGGACGCCAAGACCGCGTCTTCGTTGCACGAGTTCACGAAGAATCCAGCTGGTGTTATCGGATCGAGACCTCTAGGTCACGCAACCGGGCCGCCACTGCCGCCGGAGCGGGCTGCTCTGCGATCTGGGCGGCCAGCGCCGCCGCGGACGTCCGGTAGGCCGGACCGGCGAGCACCGTCTGGACCGCATCGAGGATTCCGTCGCCGGAGTCGACCGCGATTCCGGCTTCCGCGGCCTGGATCTGTGCGGCGACTTCGAAATGATCAGTCGCCAACGGCAGGACCACCAGCGGCACCCCGTGCGCGAGCGCGCCTAGGACGGTCGCCGAGCCGCCGTGGCAGACCACCGCGTCGACGGCGGGCAGGAGCTGAGTCTGCGGCACGAACTGCTCGATCCGCACGTGGTCCGGCTGCTGTCCGAACCGGCCGACGTCGCCGTCCCGGCCGATCGTCGCCACGACGTTCACCGGCTCGTCGCGCAGCGCGGCCACCATTCCCTCCAGCACGCCTGGCCGAGCGTTGTGGGTGGTGCCGAGGGTGACGTAGACGGTCCGGTCGTAGGGCAGCCCGTCGAGGACTGCCGGACGCGGACCGGGCGTCGGCGTCACACCAGCGGGCTGGAGCGGCCAGCGCGTCGGGTACTCCCAGGCGACATCAGGCGGGATCAATCCCGTCGGCCAGAAGTCCAGGTACGGCACGCCGTCGCGCGGCGGCAGCTCGTCGAGCCCGCGTTCCCGGACCAGACCGTTCGCGACTTCCCAGGCCCGCTCCATCGTCGCGGCGGACTTCGGCGGACCGATCGCGTGCATCGCGTACGGCACGCCGACCAGGCACGCAGCCATCACGGCCGCGCGTTCGGCGAGGTTGGCGATGACGAGATCCGGCCGCCAGTCGCGGACGAACTCGACCATGGCGTCGAGCCGCGCGGCCGCGCCGAGCCCGACCATGTACTCGGCGACGAGGTGGGAGAGCCGCTCGTCCGCGGTCATCCCGGCCATCTCTTCGCGAGCCCGCTGCCACATCGAGGCCGCGGCGGCGGGGTCGCTCGGCTGCCCCACCGACACCGCCTGCAGACCGGTGTTTTCCAAGTACTGAACGGCTTCCGGACCGGTCACGAACGCGACCTCGTCCCCAGCGGCGCGGGCCGCCTCGGCGAGCGGAAGCATCGGCGCGAGATGGCTGTACCCAGCTCCGGAGGAGAACATCAGCCGCATCGCGCGAGCGTACTGACTTACCCGATCGGGCGTGACCAAGATGACCGGGAAATTACTGGTACCACCGTACCAATTTCGCCATACTAGTACGCGTGTCCCAGTCTGCCCACTCCGAAGGCCGCACCACGCTCGCCGACTACCGCGCCGCGCTGACCGCCCCTGGCTCGCGCGGCCCGGTGATCGCGTCGATCCTCGCCCGGCTCCCGATCGCGATGATCGGCATTTCCGCGCTGCTGTACGTGCAGCGCGAAACCGGTTCGTTCGCCGCCGCCGGGCTGGTCTCCGCGAGCTCGCTCGCCGGGGTCTCGGTGGGCGCGGTCGTGCAGGGCAGGCTGATCGACCGGTTCGGGCCGAGCCGTCCGCTGCTGGTCGTCGCCGCCGTGTTCGCGCTGTCGATGGCGTCGCTCGCGATCGCGATCGAGGCGCACCTGCCGACGTTCGTGCTGATCCCGCTGGCCGCCGCGACCGGCCTTTCGGAGCCGATGGTCGGCTCGGCGTCGCGGGCGCTGTGGACGAAAATCCTGCCGGAGGGACCGGCGCGCAACGCCGCGCTGTCCTATGAGGCGATCAGCATGGAGGTCTTCTTCATCCTCGGCCCCGGCATCGCGGGCCTGCTGATCACCGCGCCGTGGGCGGGTACCGGCATGGTCGTCGGCGCGATCACCATGGTCACCGGCGCGGTGCTGTTCGCGCTGAACCCGACCGTGCGCGCATGGGGTCCGGCCCCGAAGGCAAAGACGCCGCTGCTCGGCGCGCTGGCCAGCCCCGGAATGCGGACGCTCGCGCTGGCCGCGCTCGGTTTCGGCATGGTGATCGGGTTCGTGGAGGTCGCCGTGCCCGCCGCCGCGACGGAATCCGGCCACCCCTCGCTCAGCGGCCTGCTGCTGTCCGCGTGGTCGTTGAGTTCGGTGGCGTTCGGCGTGGCCTACAGCCTGCACCCGTGGCCGCGCCGCCTGGGCCTGCGCCTGCCGATCCTGCTGGGCGGTTTCGGTGCTTTCGTTGCGCTGCTTGCGCTTCCGTCGAGCCTGTGGGCGCTGGCACTGCTGATGCTGCTGGCCGGCGCAATGATCACGCCCCAGTCGACGACCCACTCCGCGGCCATCGAGGTCGTCGCCCCGCGCGGCACCGCGGCAGAGGCATTCGGCTGGGTCCTCACAGCAGTGACGCTGGGGCTAGCGGCAGGCCAATCGGTGAGCGGCTACCTGGTCGAACATTCCGGAACGGCCGCGGCTTTCCTGGCTGCTGGCGTGGCGGGTGTGGTGTTGGCCGTGGTGGTGTGGCTGCTGCGCGGGACTGTGCGGGCTGCTTCGCCGGTGCCTGCTGACGGTGCTCTTGTCGGGGTTGCTGGGTAGCTCGGCTCTTCCTTACGGCTGGTGCCGCTTCGTCACTGTTGGGGCACCAGCCGAGCCCTTTTGCCCACCCCTGCGTGACTCGCTTCTATCCACGGATGGTGCCCGCCTAGTCGCTGTTGGGGAACCGCCCGAGCCCACTTGCCCGCCCCACTCGCCAGCGCTGCCGGGTAACTCGCCTCTACCCACGGCAGCTCGCCACGGTCGAGGAACCACCCGAACCCACTTGCCCGCCCGCTCAGCAGCGCCGCCGGGTAGCCGTTTCCGTGGTTTCCCGGGCCGGGCACCCCCATGCTCACTGGCGGATCTTCTCTGTTTCCCCAGCTCAACCACCTTGCCCGCCGTTTTTGTCGGTGGCCGCCGCTACTTTGCGTGGCATGGATCTCACATCCTTCGTGCGGCCGCTGGCGGCGGTCGCGAGCGCTGCGGCCCGACTCCTGCCGAGGCAAGCCCGCCTGCGTTTGCGGGCGAACGCTGACGGCCTTGTCGTGTCCGGCAGCGATCGTGATTTGGCCGTCCAGTTGTCCTGCCCGGCGACGACCCATCTCGACGGCGAGGTCGTAGTACCAGCCGCGCCGTTCGCCGAAACGGTCCGCATGCTGGATGTCGACCAGGTCCGATTAGCCGTCGAAGGAACCCGCCTCGCGATCCGCACGGACAGTGCCCGCTTCGCCCTGCCTTTGCTGGACCGCGACCTGCTCCACGTGCCGGAACCACCACCCCTGCTGTCCAAAGTAGACGGTGCAGCCCTCGGCACGGCTTTGCGCACCGTCGCGGGCACCGCCGCCAAGGACGACCCGCTCCCGATCTTCACCGGCGTACGAGTGCAATCAATCGGCGGCGAACTGTGCCTGACCGCCTCGGACCGCTACCGCATGGCCGTCGCCCGCCTGCCGCTGCGGGAGGTCCGGGAACCCATCGACGTCCTGGTCCCAGCCACCCTGCTGACCGAAGCCGCCCGCCACAGCGCCGGTGCCATGGGACTGCACGCCGACCCCAGTCACTTCGCCCTGAGCTGGCCAGGAGGCACCGTCACCACAGCGGTCCTGGACGCAGGCTTCCTGTCCGCGGACTCCATCCCGTCCGACGCGGTAGACACGGAAGTCGAGGTAGGTGCCGACGAGCTAGCCGCAGCCATCCGCCGAGTCGGTGTCTACTCCGAAGACCGCCGAGTCCTGACCCTCGAAGTCGGCGACGCACACCTCCGCCTGGCCAGCGCACGCCAAGACACCGGCGAGGCGGAGGAACACCTGAAAGCAAACGTTTGCGGCGGCCGAACGTCCCCGTCCTTCCAGGCCCGGTACCTGCTGGACGCCCTAGCCCCGTTCAGCGGCGAACGCGTCCGACTGGCCATCCAGCCAGGGCTGCGAGCGTGCGTCCTGACCCCAGCCGACGAGGACGGACGGGAGGTGGCATTGAAGTACTACTTGATGCCAATGCTGTCTCGGTAACCGACGGCTGCTGACGCGGCTACGGCTGGTTCGCACCGGGCGGGGTGCGAACCGGAGTCGTCACGGATTCGGCCGCGTGGTGGCGGCCGAACGGCGGGCCGATGCCGGGGCGAGTGGCCAGGCTGGGCGGACTGCACTGAGCCGGGACGAGTCGAGCCGGACTGGGCTGGCCGAGCCGAGCCGAGCTGAGCTGAGCCGGGCTGAGCTGGGCTGGGCTGGGCTGGGCTGGCCGCACTGAGCCGGGCCGGGCCGAGCCGGGCCGGGCTGGGCTGGGCTGAGCGGCGCAAAGCGCAGCCGCACCATGGCCCCACCTCGGGCCAAGTCGCGCTCAGGCGGGCCGTGGTGGGCCAGAAGCCGTCTCGCACGCGGAGCGTGCTCCGGGGCCGGGGCATGTCGCCGTCGGTTGGCCGTGGGCACTTCTGGCGGTCCGCCGTGCGCGGAGGTGCGCGGCGACGGGCCAGCCGCCGTCTGCCCCCATGCCACCCCGCCCTGCTCTGGGGCACCCGAGCGAGCCCACAGCCGCTGAGCCGGTGCGGCATGCCCGGGAAGCAGTCAGGGCGCTAGGACGCACCCGAGCGAGCCCGCAGCGGCTGGCCCGGTGCGGCGTGCCCGGGAACCCGCCGGGGCGCTGGGGCGCGCCCTAGCGAGCCCAGAGCAGCTGGGCCTGTGCGGCACGCCATGGCACTAGGGCGCACCCGCGGCACGGCACACGCCCGAGGAAACGGTCTCGCACGCGGAGTGTGCCAGGGCCTGCGCAGCCACCAGCCGCGCGCCGAAGCAGCCCCAGGCCCCACTCAGCGCGCCTGAAACAGCCCTCAGGCAGCCGACTCCGCGGCCACCGCAGCCTTGACCTCGTCGAAAGTCGGGTTCACCAACGCGGTCGACCCCACGATCACCGTGGGCACCGTCTCGTTGCCGTTCGCTACCTCGCGCACTCGTTCAGCCGCGCCCGGTTCTTCCCAGATGTTGATTTCCCTTACCGGCAAACCGCTTTCCAGCAGGGGGCGGCGCAGCGCTGAGCAGAAGCCGCAGCCTGGGCGCCAGTAGAACTCGACCTCGACGTTGCTCATTGTCCGTCCTCCGAAGACGCCCGTAGATACTCCAGTTGTGCGCGCACGCTCGCCTCGGCTGGTGCCCACAGCGCGCGGTCCACGTCGGCGTACACCACCTCGACCACTTGCCGCGGCGTTGCGTCTTCGCCGAGCGTTCGCAAGGCGGAACGCACCTGATCCAGGCGCTGTTCCCGGTGCTCCAAATACTCCCGCGCGGTGGCGGGCAGGTCCGGCAGCTCCGGGCCGTGGCCGGGCAGGCCTGGGGTGCCGGTCGGGAGTGCGATCAGTTTGCGCAGCGAGCGCAGGTAGTCGCCCAGGTCGTGCAGGACCGTCGTGCCTCGGCCGAGGATCGTGTCTCCGGTCAGGATCTGGCCTCCGACCAGCAGCGACACCGAATCGTCGGTGTGGCCGGGGGTGTGCAGGACGGTGAAGTCCAGGCCACCCGCCGAGAAGGAGTCGCCGTCGGCGAACGCGGGCGCGTCGATGCAGAGGGAAGCGTCGAAGGCACGCACCGGCGCGCCGGTTTTCGAAGCGAACCAGGGGGCGCCTTCGGCGTGATCCGGGTGGTGGTGGGTCAGCAGGATCAGCTCGACCGGACCGACGGCGGCGAGCTTTTCCAGGTGCTCCAGATCGTGGTAGCCGGGGTCGACGACCACGGCAGCCGCGGCGTCGCCACCGCGCAGCACCCACGTGTTGGTGCCCTCCAGGGTCATCGTCGAAGGATTGTTCTCCAGCAGCACCGACGCGGTTTCGGAAACACGGCGCAGCACGCCATAAGCGGGAGCGGTCACTCAGGACTCCGAAGTATCGAGGACAACGCGGATGTTCTCGCCGTCCCGGACCAGGGTCGGCACAGTCTTCACGATCTCGCGCGGCTCGGCGAGCACCGCATCGGCATGCGAGAACTCGGCGAGTTCGACGAGGGTCAGCCACGTCGGCGGCATCAACGCGCGACGGCCTTCGCGCGCGTCCGCGACTGCCTCGGCGGGCGGTTGCCAACCGGCGGCAGCGGCTTCCGAGGTCGCGCCGTCCGCGCGTTGGCCTTCAGGCAGCTTCGCCACGAAGAAGCGGGTGTCGTATCGACGCTGTTCTTGCGGCGGTGTGACCCAGTGCGCGTACGGGTGCAGCAGGTCCGCGCGCAACGTGAGACCGGCGTCGGCAAGGAAACCGGCGAGCGAGATTTCCCGTGATTCCAACGCTTTCCGCGCTTCGTGGTACGGCGTGACGTCGGCGACGACCGAGTCCTCGGTCCCGGCCAGCAGCACGCCGGACTCCTCGAACGTCTCCCGAACCGCGGCACAAACGAGAGCGCGGGCGAGGCTTTCGTCGCAGGTGAACTGCTCGGCCCACCACGACGGCGGCGGCCCGGCCCACGCCACGGAGGCGTCGGCGTCGCGCGGATCGACCCCGCCGCCAGGGAACACCGTCATCCCGCCGGCGAACGCCATGCCCATGACGCGGTGCTGGAGGAAGACCTCCACGCCGTCCGAAACGTCCCGCAGCAGGATCACCGTGGCGGCGTCCTTCGGGGTCGCCGGCGGGCCATCCGCGTTGTCCCGGATCGCGATGCCGGGACGGGCGGGGATGTCGAAAACGAATTCACGCGGCCGTTCCACCCGGGCAACATACCTCGCAATCCGTACGCGTCGCGGATTACTTGTGTCACCTCGCGGCAGGAACCCGCACGGACTCGGAGTCGCTCAGGGCGGACTTCCCGAACCGCAACCCGAGCCAGCCCAGAACCGCCGTCGCGCGCGTCCGGTCGGCCGAAAGCCGTGAAGGGCTCCTTGCGGGAATCTGCTTCCCTCAAGGAGCCCTTCACGGAACAACAAGGGGCTCAGGACCAGTGCTGGTCCCCGCCGGAACGGGACGCGCCGTTGAGCCGCAATCGGGCAGCCTCGGCACGCTCGCGCTCAGCCAGTTCCTCGTGCAGCTCGCGCAGCAGCGCGCGGTCGCGTTCGGACAGGCTCGGATCGTCCAGATCCAGCGCGGGCAGCTCGACCACCTCGTGCATGCTCGGCTTGCCCGCGGCGATCTCGCGGCCCTTCTCCGGGTCCTCGGCCAGCGCGCGCCGCAGCTGCGCCACCTCGGACGGGGTCAGGTCCGACGTGCGCTCGGCACGCGTTTCCGACCCGGCCGTCCTTGGCCGCTCCGAAGACGCGGCGGGCTCGGCCGCCGGCTCCGGCATCGACACCGGCTGTGCGGGCACGGCCTGCACGATCGGCACCACCGGCGCGACCGGGACCACCGGCTCGGCGGCGGCTACCGGTTCCGGTTCGGGCTGACGGTGCCCGTGCCAGCTCGGCGCTTCCGAGACCGGTTCGGGGACCGGGGCCGAAGCGGGCGCCGGGGCGCTGCGCTGCGGCGTCGGTTCCGGCCGGTAGTCGGGGGCCGAATGCGTGCTGCCGGTGACCCACACTGGGCTCGCGACGGCGCCCGCGGCCTGGTGGTAATCCGACTGCGGGATCCCCGGACCGCTCACCTCCACGACCGAGCGGATGCCCGCCCGGCGCAGCGCGGTGTCGACCCGGAACGCGACCGCGGGCGGGTTGCCCTCGGGGCCGAGTTCGACCAGCACGACCCGCTGCGGCAGCGCGCCCGGCACACTGCCCGCCGGGGTGTTGCGCCACACCGCGTGCACGGAACGCACGTCGGGCAGCACCTGCAAGGTCCGGTCGAGCGCCTCGGCGAGACCGAACTCCGGCTGGTTGTCGCCCGTGAACCGGTGCGTGTGCATCGGCTCGTGGTCGGTGACCAGCAGGTCGTTCGCGAGCGTCGCGTCCGACCGGCTCATCTCGAGCACCAGCGCCAGCTCGCGCTGTTCGGCCTCGCTCACCGCGATCCGGCCCGCGATCAACGTGCCGGTGGTGAGTTCCACCGCCTCGTCGATGTGGGCACGGGCGATCAGTTCCCGCGCTTCGGTGAGCGCGCTGTCGTCGATGCGGCCCGCCAGGGCCAGCAACAAGTTATGCAGGCGCAGGGGCACCGAGAACCCGTCCATCGGGCCGTCGTGAACCTCCACCATGGCTCTGCTCCTCCCAGCTCGCCTGGCGGCAACGAGCGTTAAGCGGCGACAAGTCGATGACCGGCGCCCGCGGCGCCTACGCAGACCAGCTCGGACTCGGCGAGCGCGGCCCGGTGGTACCCGGGAAGGTCGAAGCGCGGCGGGATGACCTCGACACTCGGTTCCTCGTCCCCCATGACCCGCAGCACCCGCTGCAGTTCACCGGTGAGCCGGGGCTGTCCCGCGGTCGCCGTCACCAGCAGGACTCGCTTCGCCCCGCCCTCGCCGGAAGCGCCGAGGCGCCGCCAGCTCTGCCGTACTTCCCCCACATCCGCGCGTCCACGCAACGTCGCGTGGAGCAAGACGGACACAGAGTCGACGGAGTTCACCCATTCGGGCGCACTCTGCGTGAATGTGTACCTGGTCTCGGTGACGTCGTCTACCCCCAGGGTGGAACTCACCTGGTGCCAGTCGGCGCCGTGCGGGATCAGACCGGCCACGAGCAGGCGGTACTCCGCCTGGTCCAAATCGATCCTGTGCTTGAGCAAAGACCTCGGCAGGGTCCGCGCGAGCGTCCCCATCGCGCCTTCGCCGAGCCAGTCGCGGAACCGCCACAACAGCTGGTCCGGCGTGCGGCCGGCGAGCCGCAGCAGCAGTTCGTGCAGGGACTGTTCGATGTCGGGATCCATCACTTCACCTCCACGATCAGTTCGACTTCCACCGGCGACGCGATCGGAAGCTCCGCGACGCCGACGGCCGAACGAGCGTGCACCCCGGCGTCGCCGAAGATCTCGCCGAGCAGTTCGGACGCCCCGTTCACGACCGCGGGCTGGCCGGTGAAGCCCTCCGCGGAGGCGACGAAACCGACCACCTTGACAATCCGGACAACAGAGTCAATACCCACGAGGGCGTGCACCGCGGCGAGCGCGTTCAGCGTCGCCGTGCGGGCGTGGCCCTTGGCTTCCTCCGGGCTGACCTCGCCGCCGACCTTCCCGGTCGCGGCGAGCGCGCCGTCGACGAAGGGCAGCTGGCCGGAGGTGTAGACGTGCGAGCCGGAGCGCACGGCCGGCACATACGCGGCCAGCGGTGCGGCGACTCCGGGCAGTTCGATGCCGAGCTCGGCGAGCCGGTCGCTCCAGGTCAACGCCGCCCCCTCAGCTCTTCGGCCGCTTCAGGTACGCGACGTGCTGTTCGCCGCTCGGGTTGGGCAGCACGGTCACCAGCTCCCAGCCGTCCTCGCCCCACTGGTCGAGGATCTGCTTCGTAGCGTGGATCAGCAGCGGGACGGTGGCGTACTCCCATTTGGTCGCACTCATGACTCGGGAGCGTAACCAAGCGGGCAAGGCCCCTCCGGACCGCCGCCGCCGAAACCCCGTCACCCGTCCAGGGGAGCGCCTGGTAGGCCGGGTGAGTGTGGGTCAGTTCACATCCGATCGTCGCTCGCTAGCGTGGGCGCGTGGAGACCTGGCGGATCGTCGCGACCGTGCTGCTCGCCGTGGCCGGGGTGCCGCTCGCGCTGGCCGTGATGGCCAAAACGCGGGACCGGGTGAACGATTCGGGCCAGGTGGCGATCGCAGGCGCGGTCACCCTCACCGGGCTGATCGTGGTGGCAGTGCTCACGCTGACCGTGCTGCCCGGCGTGGTGACCTGGATCGTCGTCGCGGCGGTCGCCGCTGCGGTCAGCGTCATGATGCTGGCCAGCTGAGCACCGGTTTAGTGTTGAGGATGTGACCACACCCTCCGCCGGCTGGACCGACGAGCTCGCCAGGGCCCGGCTGCACTTCGTCACCGGCAAGGGCGGAACCGGCAAGACCACGCTCGCCGCGGCGCTGGGTCTCGCACTCGCCCGCAATGGCCGCCGGGTGCTCTTGATCGAGGTCGAGGGACGGCAAGGCATCGCCCAGCTTTTCGACACCGAACCGCTGCCGTACGCGGAACAGCGGATCGCGTCGGTCCCGGGCGGCGGCGAACTGCGCGCGCTGCACATCGACGTCGAAGCGGCGCTGCTCGAGTACTTCGAAATGTTCTACAACCTCGGTTTCGCCGGGCGGACGCTGCGCCGGATGGGGGCGATCGAGTTCGCCACCACGCTCGCGCCGGGCCTTCGCGACGTCCTGCTCACCGGGAAGATCAAGGAATGCGTCGGGCGCACCGAATCCGACGGGCGCCACACCTACGACGCGGTCGTGGTCGACGCGCCGCCGACCGGGCGCGTGGTGAAGTTCCTCGACGTCACCAAGGCTCTCACCGACCTCGCCAAGACCGGCCCGATCCGCGGCCAGGCCGACGGCGTCGTCCGGCTGCTGCATTCCGGCGAGACCGCCGTGCACCTCACCACGCTGCTGGAGGAGATGCCGGTGCGCGAGACCGTCGAAGCGGTGGCCGAACTGGACGGGGCCGATCTGCGGCCGGGTGCCGTGCTCGTGAACCGGGTCCGTCCGCCGCGGCTGCCCGCGCGTTCGGTGACCGCGGCCGCCGACGGCCGGGTGGACGCCGACCGGGTGCGCTCCGGCCTCGCCTCGGCCGGGCTGAACCTGCCGGAGGCGACGCTCGACGCGCTCGTGGAGGAAACCGTGGAGCACGCCGTCCGGGTCGCCGCCGAGCAACGGGCCCGCGAACAGCTCGCCGAGGCCGATCTGCCGACGCTGGAGCTGCCGGACCTCACCGACGGCGTCGACGTCGCCGCGCTCTACGAACTCGCCGAAACGCTGCAGGAACAGGGGGTGCGCTGATGCCCGCCGACCCGACGCTCGACGTGGACGCCCTCCTCGACGACCCGGACAGCCGCGTGATCGTGTGCTGCGGTTCCGGCGGCGTCGGCAAGACCACCACCGCGGCGGCGCTCGCATTGCGGGCCGCCGAACGCGGCAGGCAGACCGTGGTGCTCACGATCGACCCGGCACGCAGGCTCGCGCAGGCGCTCGGGCTGCGCGAACTGGGCAATCACCCGAAGCAGGTGCGCGTCGAGGGCTTCGAGCCCAAGGGCGAACTGTGGGCGATGATGCTCGACATGCGCCGCACGTTCGACGACATGGTGCGCGTGCACGCCGGGCCCGAGCGGGCCGAGCAGCTGCTGCAGAACCCCTTCTACCAGACCATTTCCACGTCGTTCTCCGGCACGCAGGAGTACATGGCGATGGAGAAGCTCGGCCAGCTCGCGGCGACCGACGAATGGGATCTGATCATCGTCGACACGCCGCCGAGCCGGTCCGCGCTCGACTTCCTCGACGCGCCGACCCGGCTGTCCACCGCGCTCGACGGCCGGATGATCCGGCTGCTCACCGGTCCGGCGAAGGCGGGCGGCTGGGGTCTGCGCAAGGTCGTCAGCGCGGGGTTCTCGATGTTCGCGAAGGCCGTGTCCACGATCATCGGCGGCCAGTTGCTCGCCGACGCGTCGGCGTTCATGCAGGCCTTCGACAGCATGTTCGGCGGATTCCGCGAACGCGCGCGCAAGACCGCCGAACTGCTGCGGTCCTCGGGCACGTCGTTCCTCGTGGTGGCCGCGCCGGAGCCGGACGCGCTGCGCGAGGCGTCCTACTTCGTGGAGCGGCTCGCCGGCGAATCGATGCCGCTGGCCGGGCTGGTCGCCAACCGCACGCACCCGGTGCTCGCGCCGCTGTCCGCGACCGAAGCGCTGACCGCCGCGGAGTCGGTGCAGAACGCACCGCTCGCCGAGGCCGTGCTGCGGCTGCACGCCGACCGCGTCGCGCTGGCCGAACGTGAGAACCGGCTGCTGGCGCGCTTCACCCGCGCGCATCCGGAAGTGCCGCTGACCCGGGTGCCCGCGCTCGCCGGTGACGTGCACGACCTCGAGGGCCTGCGCGACATCGGAGCAAAACTGACGTCGTGAGCGGCTGTGCGCGAAACACAGCCGCTCACGAGCAGGTTCAGCCCGCCGCGGCGGCCAGCGCGTCCCGCTTGGCCGCTTCGAGCAGGTCGGTCCAGCTGGTCACGTCCGGACGACGGCGCAGCAGGGCGCGCCGCTCCCGTTCCGTCATCCCGCCCCAGACCCCGAAATTGATCCGGCCGTCGAGTGCCTCGGCGAGGCATTCGGTGCGGACCGGGCACCCCATGCACACGGCTTTCGCCCTGTTCTGTTCGGCGCCTCGCACGAACAACCCGTCGGGATCAGCGTCCCGGCACGAGGCATCGACCCGCCAGCCAACCTGATTGGTTTGCATACCCCCAGCTCCCTCATCTGGTGTATGGCACCAGCGAAGGCGAAGCTCCCGCTCCCACCCCCGCGAGCGTTTCCCACTGCGCCGCACGTCGGTGACGGCACCTCCCCGGTGCCGCTGCCGCCGTCCGGACCAGCCAGGCTCCCACCCGGGCTGCTCCGTCTGTCGGCATCTACGTGAGACGTTGACGGACTGTAGGGTCCCTCGGTTCCCTCCGTCGAGACCTAGCATGCATTCCGTTACCAAAGGTCACGACACGGGGGCCCGTTAATGATCGCCGGCGGGGGCGCGCGGGCGTGAGGTCACGAAGGCGACACGGGGCTTCAGTACCCTGGCTTTCGTGCGCAAAACGGATGGTCTTTTCAAGCTCCTCGGCCTGTGCCTGCTGGCAGGGGTGCTGGTCGCCGGGATCATGTTCCCGGTGGTGGGCGCCGCGGGGGTCGTGTCCAACCAGGCGAGCGAAACGGTCGACAAGACGTCGTCCGACCTCGCCGACATCCCGCCGCCGCTGGTGACGACTATCACCGACTCCGGCGGCAAGCCGATCGCGACGCTGTACAAGCAGTACCGGATCCCGGTCCGCCCGGACCAGATCAACCCGGCGCTGAAGTGGGCGCTGCTGTCGGCCGAGGACAAGGCGTTCTACGAGCACCACGGGGTGAACTGGGGACGGACGCTGCGCGCCGCCGTCTCCAACACCGCGGGCGGGGACACGCAGGGCGCCTCGACGATCACGCAGCAGTACGTCAAGAACTACCTGATCAACGTCGTCTACCGCGGCGACAAGAACGGGCAGGCGAAGGCGCAGGAACAGACGCTCTCGCGCAAGCTCAAGGAAGCCCGGATCGCGATCAACCTCGAGACCAAGCTCTCGAAGGACCAGATCCTCGCGGGCTACCTCAACATCGTCGAGTTCTCCCGGCAGATCTACGGCATCGGAGCGGCAGCGCACGCCTACTTCAACACCACGCCGGAGAACCTGACCGTCCCGCAGGCCGCGCTGCTCGCGGGCATCGTGAACAACCCGATCGTCCTCGACCCGTGGAACCACCCGGACAAGGCGACCAAGCGGCGCAACCTGGTGCTGGACCGGATGGTCAGCAACCAGAAACTGGCGAAGGCGGACGCGGACAAGTTCAAGGCGGAGCCGCTCGGCATCGTGCCCGACACCCCGCAGAAGCCCGCGTCGAACTGCACCGGAGCCGGTCCGGAGAACGGGTTCTTCTGCCAGTACGTCCAGGACTACCTGCTCAAGTCCGGGATGACCGAGGACCAGCTGTACACCGGCGGGTACACGATCAAGACCACGCTGGACGAGAAGGCCAACCACGAGGCGAAGGTCTCCGCCGAAACCCAGGTGAGCAAAACCCAGAAGAACGTCGCGAACACGCTTTCGCTGATCCGTCCCGGCAAGGACCGGCACGAAGTGGTGGCGCTCGCGGCGAACCGGGACTACGGGATCGACGCGGATCAAGGGCAGACCACCTACGCGCTCCCGTCCGGCGTGTTCAACACCGGCGGCGCGGGGTCGAGCTACAAGATCTTCACCACCGCGGCCGTGCTGAACCAGCACATCGCGGGGATCTACAGCAACATCCCGGTCGGCAACAGCTACGTCTCGCACGTGTTCACCGGCAGCCAGCCGCACTGTCCGGCGACCGGCGCGCCCAACACGCGCTGGTATTGCGTGGGCAACGCCGGCAATGGCTATCCCGAGTCGGCTTCGCTGCAGAACGCGCTCGCGACTTCTCCGAACACCGCGTTCGTGGCGCTGGAGGACAAACTCGGCAGCACCGGGCCCGCCATCGACATGGCGACGAAGCTGGGCATGCGGGAGACCATGGCGAGCAACCCCGGCGGCGGAAAGGTCGACCCGAAGTCGAACGACCCTGGCAAGAACCAGACTCAGGCGCAGGCTTACGGCCCCAAGGGCAACTACCCGGGCACGGGTGCGTTCACGCTCGGCTTCAGCCCGACCAGCGGCCTGGAAATGGCGAACGTCGCCGCGACCATCCTGAGCGGCGGCAAATGGTGCCCGCCGACCCCGCTGGCGGCGGTGACCGACCGAGACGGCAAGCCGGTGCCGATCAAGGAAGCTCCCTGCGAGCAGGTCGTGCCCGAAGGCCTCGCGAACACCATGGCGGTCGGGATGAGCAAGGACGACCAGCCCGGTGGCACGTCCGCCAAGGCGGCCGAGGGCGTCGGCTGGAACCGGCCGCTCGTCGGCAAGACGGGGACGACCCAGAACAACGGCTCGGCGACCTTCGTGGCGGGCACGCCGCAGATGGCCGGTGCGGCGATGGTGTTCCGTCCGGAAGGCGGCAGCGGCGGCCTTTGCTACAACGGCGTCGGCAACGTGAGCACTTGCGGCACGGGCAACATGTTCGGTGGCAAGACTCCCGCGCAGACGTGGTTCGGCGCGATGAAGAACATCATGGAGGGCCAGCCGGTCGTGCCGTTGCCGCCGGAGGATCCGGCGTATACCAACTGAATCCGGTGAAAACGGGGCGGGAGACGCGATCTCCCGCCCCGTTTCGCTTGTCCGGGCTTAACCGCCGTCGTCCGGCTGGTCCAGTCCATCTCGAGCCCACGACGCCCGGTCGCCGCTCCCGTCGACGAACTCATGCCGGACGGCGGCGCCCCGGTGAAACGGGAGGTCAAGCTCAACGACGGAGCCGGGGCCACCCCTCCGGATGGCCGAACACGTATCCTCGAACATGTGAGCACGCTCGGTAACGCCAGTCCGCCCGGGGGCACCGCGAAGCGGTTTGCCGTAGGGACCATCGCCCTCGGGGCCGCCACTCTCGGTTACGCCGTCGGCATCGAACGCCGTCGCTACACCCTGCGGACCGCCGAGTTGCCCGTGCTCGCGCCCGGTACGCCGCCGTTCACCATCCTGCACGTCTCTGACCTGCACATGCTCCCCGGTCACCAGGCCAAGCAGCGCTGGGTCGCCGCGCTCGACGAGCTCGAACCGGACCTCGTCGTCAACACCGGCGACAACCTCTCCCACCGCACGGCGGTCCCCTCCGTGCTCCGCGCGCTCGGCCCGCTGCTGGACCGGCCGGGGCTGTTCGTCTTCGGCAGCAACGACTACTACGCGCCCAAGCCCAAGAACCCCGCGCGCTACCTCATGCCGCGCGGCAAAAAGAAGCGCATTCACGGCACCCAGCTGCCCTGGCGCGACCTCCGCGCCGCCTTCGTCGAACACGGCTGGGTCGACCTCACGCACGTCCGCCGCACGGTCGACGTCGGCGGCCGCGCCGTCTTCGCCGCCGGCGTCGACGACCCGCACCTCCACCGCGACCGGTACTCCGACATCGCCGGACCCGCCGACACCACCGCGGCCGTCCGCATCGGCGTCACGCACTCCCCGGAGCCGCGCGTCCTCGACACCTTCGCCACCGACGGCTACGACCTCGTCCTCGCCGGCCACACCCACGGCGGGCAACTCCGCATCCCCGGCTACGGCGCGATCATCACCAACTGCGAACTCGACCGCAGCCGCGCCCGCGGCGCCTCCCGCTGGGGAGCCCGCATGTGGCTGCACGTCTCCGCCGGACTCGGCACCTCCCCGTACGCCCCCGCCCGCTTCGCCTGCCCGCCCGAAGCGAGCCTGTTGACGCTGGTCCCGCGCGGATCCGGGGCCTCCGACCCCCGCAAACCAGCCCCGCGTAAAGCCGCGAAACCCGTCCGCTAGACTTACTCTCGACCCGCTAAGCAGTACCTCGGGGTGTGGCGCAGCTTGGTAGCGTGCCTCGTTCGGGTCGAGGAGGTCGTGGGTTCAAATCCCGCCACCCCGACGCATGAAGGCCGGGTAGTCACGAGATCGCGACTACCCGGCCTTCATAGTTTCGCCGCCTTCCCTGGTTCGCCCGAGGGCCGCCAGTGGCCTTGCCCGGCCGGTCCGGAGCTCCCGGCGCAGTGTTCGTCCTTGATCGCCTGCTCCCCGTGCCGATCGCGACGTCACGATCCGGCGTACTCGGAAAGCAATTGCCTTTCTGAGGCAGCGCGAAAACGCGCGGCTCAATTTATCGGCCACGGTATCGTGCCGAAATGCCAGACGACAGCCGGAAATTCCGGACCGCGAGAACGGTAATCCTGGTTCTCGGGCTGGCACTGATCGCATGGGGAATCGGCGCGGTGTGCGGGCTTGTTTTGCGTCGCGCTCGGCGCGGTACCCGTCGTTCTCGCGGCAGCGGGTGTGTTCAGCACGTAGCGGTCAACTCTTGCCAGCACTGCTGGAAGTCGCCCACGGCGGCGGTTCTTGCCCAGGACCAGGCGGAACGAGCCGCGGAGGTCAGTTGGTCGCGCTCGTTCGCGCCGGATTCCGACAGGGCGACAGCCAGCCGGGATTCCATGTAGGCGGCCAAGGATCGGTAGGACAGGTCTTCCCGGAAACGGGCGCGTTCGACGATGTCGGTGAATCCGGCGTCGGCGACGTGGGCGGCGATAGCGCGGCCCGCGAAAGGGTCGCCGCCCGCGCGGCGGCGCACGAGGTAGTAGCCGCGCAGTGCGGCGTCCACGTTTGCTGTTCTGGGCCGGATTTTCGCGCGGCTCCAGTCCGGCGCGGCCAACGCCAGCCTGCCTCCAGGGCGCAGGATGCGGCGAATTTCGGTCAGAGCCGCGTGCGGGTCGGACAGATGCTCGAAGAGCGAATGAGAGAACACCACGTCGATCGATGAAGCCGCAAAGGGAAGTGCGTAGACCGCTCCCGCCACATAGTCCGCTGTGGACGGCAAAGCCGGTTCCGGGGGACAGACGTCGACGCAGACCACCCGCACGGCCGGGGTCAGGGCACTGAGAAGCGAGCCTTGGCCGCAGCCCAGGTCCAGGACTCTCGCGCCTGGGGTGAAGAGTGATCGGGCGAACGCGGCGCGGTCACTCGCTGTGCGCGTGTTCATCGTCGACAGCGCGTCTTGGGCATAGCCCGGCGCGTAACCCTCCAGCACTCCGCACAGAGTACGGGTGGAAGGTGGCAGGATCGAGGGGTGAGCACGCAGTCAGGCAACCAAAATCCGCCCGCGGTGGTCCCGGACCGCCTGTTCGACGACCCCGAAGCCGAAAAGCGCTGGCTGGCGCGGTTCCACGCGCCGCGCATCTCGGTGCCCGAGTGGGCCCGCGACGCGCCTGAGGCCAACGTGTACGTCTCCAACGCCAGTGGCGTATGGGAGGTTTACGCGTGGGACCGGGCCACCGACAGTCACCGGCGCGTCACCAACCGGCCCAACGGCACCCTGCACGCGACGCCCTCGCCCGACGGAACAGCCATCTGGTGGTTCGACGACACCGACGGCGACGAGTTCGGGTCCTGGCGCACCCAGCCGTTCGACGGCGACAGTTCCGCGGCGGTCAAAGCACTGCCCGATATTCACGACGGATACCCTGCCGGTCTGGAAATCGGCCAGCGAGTGATCGCGGCCGGCGTTTCGACCGACGACGGCAGCGAACTCTTCGCGAAAATCGACGGCGTAACCGAGAGGTTTTATCAGCACGCGGACGACGCGGGGATCGCGTCGATGTCGCGCGACGAAAGCCTGCTCGCCATTTCCCATTCCGAGCACGGGGATTCCCGGCACCCGGCGTTGCGCGTGCTGTCCACCGACGGGTTCGCCACCGTCGCGGAGAAGTGGGACGGCGAAGGAAAAGGCTTGCAGGCACTGGAGTTCTCGCCGCTGCCGGGCGACCAGCGCGTGCTGGTCCTGCACGAACGCCGCGGCCGCGAAGAACTGCTGGTGTGGGACGTGCAGGCGGACACCGAAACCGAACTGCTGATCGATCTGCCCGGCGAGGTCGTCGCGGACTGGTATCCGGACGCGCGCGCGTTGCTCGTCGTGCACTTCCACGAGGCGCGTAGTTCGTTGTACCGCTACGACCTCGACACCGGCGAACTGTCCGCTGTGGACACTCCGGCGGGACGGATCGGCGGCGCGGGCGTGCGGCCGGACGGGACCATCGAGTACTCGTGGTCCAGCGCCGCGGAGCCCGCAGCGGTCCGTGCCCGCGCGGCCGACGGCACCGACTCGGTCCTGCTGACGCCGCCGGGCGAGCGCGCGCCGCGTTCGTCGCCGGTCACCGACGCGTTCGTCGAGGGCGTCGGCGGCCGGATCCACGCGCTGGTTTCCCGCCCGGCGAAGGCTCCCGAAGGCCCGTTGCCGACGGTGTTTTCGCTGCACGGCGGCCCGCACGCGGCCGACGAGGACCGGTTCTCCGCCTACCGCGCGACCTGGCTGGACGCCGGATTCGCCGTGGTCGAGGTGAACTACCGCGGCTCCACCGGCTACGGCTCGGCGTGGCGCGACGCCATCGAAGGCCGCCCTGGCCTGACCGAACTGGAAGACGTCGCTGCGGTGCACGACTGGGCAGTCGAAAGTGGACTGTCCGATAAGGACAAGTGCGTCGTGAACGGCGCTTCGTGGGGCGGATACCTGACCCTGCTGGCGCTGGGCACCCAGCCGACCCGATGGGCCGCCGGCGTCGCGGGCGTTCCGGTGGCCGACTACGTGGCCGCGTACGAGGACGAGATGGAGCAGCTGCGCTCGTTCGACCGCGCCCTGTTCGGCGGCTCCCCGGCGGACGTGCCCGCGGTGTACCGCGAGTGCTCGCCGCTGACGTACGTGGACGCGGTCGCCGCCCCGGTCCTGATCCTGGCTGGCGACAACGACCCGCGCTGCCCGATCCGGCAGATCGAGAACTACCTGGACCGCCTCGCCAAGCGCGACGCACCGCACGAGTTCTACCGCTACGACGCCGGACACGGCTCGCTGGTGATCGCCGAGACGATCAAGCAGACGTCCATCGAGGTGTACTTCGCCTTGCGGGCATTGGGAATGCGCTGACGGTTCGGGCCGCCCAGGGGCATTCCTGGGCGGCCCGGATCACAGCCCGCGCTTGGCGCCCTTCAACTGCGCCACCGCGGCATCGTCACCCTCGTAAGTCACCTGCACCGCGTCCCGTCCGAAGACGAAAAGCAGCAGTTCCACCGGCTCGCCCACCACCGTGACCACCGGGGCGCCCGACTTCACCGAAGCTGACTGGCCGTCCGGGGTCCGCAGCACCACCCCGACCGGGGACTTGCGCAGGTTCAGCTTCGCCGTCCGCGTCGCCAACCGCCACGCCGCCGCGTCCCGCGACGGATCGGCCGGGCGCGGGGTCCAATCCGATTGTGCCCGGCGGACATCCTCGTGGTGCACCAGGAACTCGGCGCTGTTCGTCGCCTCGTCCACCGGGCCGATGGACGTCGGCCAGAACCGGGACGGGCCGCGGCGGACCTGGGTGACCAGGTCTTCCCACGGGCGCGCCGCGACGCCGTCCTGCACCTTCTGCGTGTGCCTGGCCAGCGCGGGCACGACGATTCCCGGCATCGCGTCCGGCCGGTGCTCCCGCACGACCAGATGCGCGGCCAGGTCCCGCGTCTGCCAGCCCTCACACAGGGTCGGGGCATCCGGGCCGAGCTGCTCGAAGAGGTCGCTCAGCGCTTGGCGTTCGTCTTTGGCAAGGCCCATGTCAGCTAGGTTACTCGCTAGTAGCAGTTAGTGGTGGAAACCGGTCGACGTGGCTGGATCGTGCTGCGGGGACGGCTGCCGGTTCAGTTCCGGAAGGATCCGCTTCAGGTCGCCGAGCAGCAGGTCAGCCAGGTCGTGGGTGAAGCCGTTGCGGACGACGACGCGCAGGACCGCCAGGTCGGTGCGGTTGTCCGGGAACGTGTACGCGGGCACGAGCCAGCCGCGTTCGCGGAGGCGGCGGGACACGTCGAAGACGTCGAACGAGGTGACGTCCGAACGGGTGGTGAAGGCGAATACCGGCAGCTGGTCGCCGCGGGTGAGCAGTTCGAACGGCCCCAGTTTGGAGATCTCCTCGGCCAGGTAGGTCGCCACGTCGCGGGAAGCTTGTTGCACCACACGGAAACCTTCGCGGCCCAGCCGGACGAACGTGTAGTACTGCGCGGCGACTTCCGAACCGGGGCGGGAGAAGTTGAGCGCGAAGGTCGGCATGTCGCCGCCGAGGTAATTGACGTTGAACACCAGTTCCTCGGGCAGCGCCGCCTTGTCGCGCCACACCACCCAGCCGACGCCGGGGTACACGAGGCCGTATTTGTGCCCGGAAGTGTTGATCGACGCGACGCGCGGCAGCCGGAAGTCCCACTCCAGGTCCTCGTCGAGGAACGGGGCGATCATCGCGCCGGACGCGCCGTCGACGTGCACCGGAATGTCCCAGCCGGTTCGCTCCTGCAGCGCGTCGAGCGCGGCCGCGACCTCGGCGACCGGCTCGTAACTGCCGTCGAAGGTCGAGCCGAGGATCGCGACGACGCCGATGGTGTTCTCGTCGCAGAGCTTCACCGCTTCTTCCGCGGACAGGTGGTACCGGTCGCCCTGCATCGGCACCAGGCGCGGCTCGACTTCCCAGTACTCGCAGAACTTTTCCCAGCACACCTGGACGTTGATGCCCATCACCAGGTTCGGCTTCCCGCTGCGGCCCAGCTTCGACCAGCGGCGCTTCAACGCCATTCCGGCGAGCATGCAGGCCTCGGACGACCCGGTGGTCGAGCAGCCCATGATGTCGGCGGGATCCGGCGCGTGCCACAGGTCGGCGAGGATGTTGACGCAGCGCCGCTCGAGTTCCGCGGTCTGCGGATACTCGTCCTTGTCGATCATGTTCTTGTCGACGCATTCGGCCATCAGCTCGCGCGCCTGTGGCTCCATCCACGTCGTGACGAACGTGGCGAGGTTGAGCCGCGCGTTGCCGTCGAGCATCAGCTCGTCGCGCACCAGCTGCAGCGCGGTGTCCGGCGGCAGCGAATCGTCCCGCAGCCGGTCGCGCGGCATCGTGAAGTCCGCGGCGAGCGCCGGATTGCTCCCCGCGTACAACGGATTCGTGCCGGTCTTCCGGTCTGCCCGATCTTGTTTCCCCTGATGCAGCACCATGTCAGCGAACCTACTGCCGGGTGCCCGCGACGACCACCGGATGAACGAAAAGCCGTCCGCGACAAGGCGGACGGCTTTTCGTCAGGCGGCGCGGGTCAGGCCTGCTGCGCCTGCCACATCCAGTGCGCCTCTTCCAGCGCGCGGGTGATCTCGATGAGCAGATCCTGCGTCACGAGGTCGCTCTTGTCGGTCTCGTCGATGCGCTTGCGGAGCCGTTCGATCAGCGCCGCGAGCGTGTCGACGATCGCCGCGATGGTCGATTCGACGGACTGCCAGTTGTCCGGGTACTCCGGCGCACCGGAGGTCGCCACGACGGTTTTCGCCTTGCCGTTGGGCGAAACCCCGATCGCGGCGGCGCGCTCGGCCACCTCGTCGACGTACTGCCGCGCGGTCGACACCAGCTCGTCGAGCTGCAGGTGCGCGCTGCGGAAGTTCTGGCCCACTACGTTCCAGTGCGCCTGCTTCGCGATCAGCGAGAGGTCGATCAGGTCGGCGAGCGTCGCTTGCAGCGCGTTGCCGGTGATCTCCTTGTCGGATTCGGAAAGCGGGCTCTTGATCGGGGAAGTGGTCATCTCGGGTGTCCCTCCTCTGTCTTGGGTCAGACGGTGGTGGTCAGCTCCACCTCGATGTTGCCGCGGGTCGCGTTGGAGTACGGGCAGACCTGGTGCGCCTGCTCGACCAGCTGGTCGGCGTCGGCCTTCGCCAAACCGGGCAGCGAAACGTCAAGGCGCACGCCGAGCTGGAACCCGACGTCCTTCTTGAACACGCTCACCGAACCGGTCACCGTCGCGGCGGGCAGCGCGACCTTCGCCTGCCGGGCCACGGCCTGCAGCGCGCTCAGGAAGCACGCGGAGTACCCCGCGGCGAACAGCTGCTCCGGGTTGGTCTTGTCGCCGCCGGGACCGCCCATTTCCTTGGGGATCGCCAGCGACTCGTCCAGCACGCCGTCCGAGGACGTCACGTCGCCGTTGCGGCCTTCTCCTCGCGCGGTCGCGACGGCGGTGTAAATCGGCTCGGCCATGCGTGTTACCTCCTCATCGGGACGCCTCCGGAGTCAGCGTCGCAATGAGTTCAACGCTCCGCATCCGCGGAACCGTGCCCCGGCATGGCAGTCATCACCCCGGGAATAACCGGGATTCGAGGAGGGGAAACCTCAGCGTGAGCGAAGCAACGCGTGCTCCGCGACCTGCTCCCCGATGAGCCGCAACGTGCGGACGCTCTTCTCGTCGGACGCGCCGCCGCCCTCGTCGAATTTCGTCTCGGCGGAGTTGATCGAACCACCCAGCGGGGTGGACCAGCCGCGCAACGCGTGCGTGATCGTGCGGAGCTGTTCGAGCGTGGTGACCGCGGCCTGCCAGCCGTACGCGACGGCGGCGAGACCCACCGCGCGGCCGTCGAGGTAGGGGCGGGTGTCCTCGCGGAGGTCTTCGATGTAGTCCAGGGCGTTCTTGACCAGCCCGGACAGCCCGCCGTGGTAACCGGGCGAGACGACGATGAGCCCGTCCGCCTGGCGCACGCCCTCGATGAGCTTGCGCGCGCGTTCGTCCCGCTCCGGGGTCGCGGTGTCGTAGAACGGCAGGACCAGCTCCGGACCCGGGATCAACTCGGTCACGACGCCGCGTTCCTCGGCGGCGGCGAGCGCGATGCGCAACGCGCGCTCGGATTGCGAGCCCTCGCGCAGCGAGCCGCCGATACCCAGCACCTTGACCTTTTGTCCCGAAGTCACTTCCGACCTTCCTCCCCACCACCACCCTCAACGGGAGTGGCTGCGCCACGCTGGCTCATTTTGAGGCTAACCCCTCGACTTAAGTAGAGGACCAGGATCTGAGACGGAGGCCTGGGTCACACACCGACTGGACCAACGTACCTACTGGCAAGTAACCTCGGCTCATCCGGCGTTCGAGGAGGAACGATGGCCATTCCGCTGCAGATCCGCGCCCAGGCTGCCGCCGCGCAGTTGCTGTTTTGGCTGCCCAGGCCGGTGCGCAGGCTGATCGCCGGAGCACCGCTGCGGCTGGACGGCCAGGAGCTCGCCCTCGACGCCCAGTTGCTGCTGCGGTTGCAGAAGCTCTCCGGTGCTTCGCTGGTCAACGGGTCGGTCGAGCGGTCACGGGCGCTGCTGGAAGCGAGCCAGCACCTGGTCAACGGCACACGGATCGACCCGGTCGCGACCCGCGACGTCGCCATCCCGTCCGGCGACGCGTCCCTCGAAGCCACCCTCTACACCCCGGCCGGCCTGCCGGAACCGTCGCCGCTGCTGGTGTTCTTCCACGGCGGCGGATGGGTCATCGGCAGCCGGGCCACGCACGACAACGCCGCGCGCTACCTCGCGAAACACGCCGGGGTCCGGGTGCTGTCGGTGGAGTACCGGCTCGCGCCGGAATGCCCGTTCCCCGGACCGGTCGAAGACGCGCTGGCCGCGTTCGACTACGCGCACGCCAAGGCGGCCGACCTCGGCGCGGACCCGGACCGGATCGCGGTGGGCGGCGACAGCGCGGGCGGCAACCTGTCCGCCGTCGTCGCACTGGAAGCGACCCGGCGGGGCGGACCGGCCCCCGCGTTCCAGCTGTTGATCTACCCGGCGGTCGACTTCACCACGCGACGCCGTTCTCGCGAACTGTTCGGCGAAGACCTCTTCCTCACCGACGAGGCGATGGTGTGGTTCGAGGGGCATTACGCGCCCGAGGGCGTCGACAAGGCCGACCCGCGGATGTCGCCGCTGCTCGCGTCTGACCACAGTGGACTCCCGCCCGCCTACATCGTCACCGCGGGCTTCGACCCGCTGCGCGACGAAGGCGAGGCGTACGCGGAAAAACTGCGTGCGGCGGGGGTTTCGGTGGCGGTCAGCAGGCAGGCCGACCTGATCCACGGATTCCTCAACTTCGCCGGAGTGGGGACCCGGTTCCGAGAGGCAATCGCGGAGATGGCGGGCGCGCTGCGGGTGGGGCTCGCCAAGCGCTCGTGAGCGGAGTTGCCGGTTAGCACCGGGGCTTGGGCCCGGACACGGACTCGCTGCGAGCGGGCCATGCCGACCATCCGTGAACGGCGTCGCCGGTCAACACCAGCGCCCAGGGTCGGACACGGAAGCGCCGCGAGCACGACTCGACAACCGCCCGCGAACGGCGTTCACGGTCAACATCCGAGCCCGGACATGGAACGGAGCCTGGCGCGGCGAACCGCACCAGGCTCCGGGCCTTTCCCCCTCCCCGTCAGGCCGTTCAGGTTCCCGGCACTGGCACCGGGGCGGGCACCGGCGGGGCCGGCAGCGGTGGCGTCGGCACCGGAAGCGGCGGTACCGGCACTCCGCCGAGCAGCCCGGCCAGCAGACTGGTGACCGCGGCGAGCAAGCCCTTGACCAGGTCGCTCACCGCCTTGAGCGGTCCGGGCAGGTCCGGCAACGGCGGGATCGGCAGCGGCGGGATCTGCCGCGGCGTCGCAGTCGGGTCGCCGAGGAGCCGGTTGGACTCGTCCGCGCGGACCTTCGCCGCCGACGAGAGTTGCTGGGTTTCGGATTGGACCTGGTAGCGCTTGCCCGCCGCGATGTCGGCGAGCACCGGGCTGAGCCGGGTGAGGTCCGCCCTCGTCTTGGCGACATCGCCGGCGTACGCGACCTTGGTCAGGTCGTCCCGCATCTGCAGTACCTGCGCGGCGACGGCTTGAGTGGCCGAGGACCCCTTGCCGCCCGCCGGGCTCGCGGAGGCCATCCCCGAGGTGCCGACGGCCAGCAGACTGCCCGCGGCGACCACAGCGATGATCCGCCCGATCTTGCCTTTCATTCTTTACCTCCCTGGCCTCTGGGACCTGCCGGGTAAATCGATACCCGCCGTGTCGGCCCAACACCAGCCGATCACCGGATAGGGAGTTTTTCTAACCCTTACGTGCCGAATCCAAGAATCGGGAACCGGCCCGCAATTGATTAACGTGGACGGCTTGCGCGTCCCCCGACGATCACGGACCGCGGACCTGAATCTGACTCATAGTAGCCGGATTGCCCGAACGGCGGCATCGCTCACTCACACAGGCGTAGTTCGTGATCGATTACCTTCATCACCCTGTCGGGACGCGCGATCTCGCTCGTCCGACCGTGGGGGTCCCCCACGCACGCACCGCCGCCCGCATTCGGGTCCGCTCCCCTTTTTCCTGGGGAACTCCGCCGCCTCGACCGGAAAACTCCAAGGTCGGCGCGGAAATGTGAAAAACTGTTCGCGAATGGGCGGCGAGAATGCTTTTCCGTGCTGCCGATGAAGTTATCACCCAGGTCGCGCTCGCATTTTCCGGGTCCGCCGAACGCCTGCGCGACACCCGGACGGGTGGCGGGTGCCGCTCAGCGAGTGTGACGAAAAGAAGTTGCACGCTCGTACCAACTCTTGCTCTCATGGGGTACGTGCCTTTTCAGCCTTATCGCCGCGTCCTGAGCGTCCCCGGCCTCCGCCCGTCGATGGCGCTGATGTTCTTCGCACGCGTGCCCATGACGATGACCGGCGTGACGCTGACGCTGTACGTCGTCAGCGGCCTCGGCCGGGGCTACGGCGCGGCGGGCGTCGTCGGCGCGGCGGTCACCTTGGGCATGGCGCTCGGCGCGCCGGTGATCGGGCGCACCATCGACCGGTACGGCCTGCGTCCGGTGGTCGCGGTGTGCGGGTTGTCGTCCACCGCGTTCTGGTTCGCGGCTCCGCACCTTTCGTACGAGGCGCTCGTGGTGTGCGCGCTGCCGGCCGGGGTGCTGTCGGTGCCCGCGGGTTCGCTGGCGCGGCAGATCCTCGCCGCGCTCGTGCCCGCCGACCAGCGGCGCGCGGCGTACTCGCTGGACACGATCCTGGTCGAGGCGTCGTTCATGATCGGCCCGGCGGCCGGGATCGCGGCGATCTCGCAACTGTCGGCGACGCTGACCTTGAGCGGCATCGGCACCATCTTCGGCGTCACCGCGCTGCTGATCTTCCTGCTCAACCCGCCGATCCGGAACGAGGACGAACTCGCCCCGGCCGGCATCGTGCGGCCGCCGCTGCGGTCCTGGCTCACCGGACGGCTGCTGGCGACCCTGCTGATCGCCGCCGGAACGCTGTTCTGCCTGGTCGGCACGGAGGTCGCGACGCTGGCGGCGCTGCGCTCACACGGCGACGTCGGCTGGACCGGCCTGGTCATCGCGGTGATGTGCGCGGCGTCGATGATCGGCGGCATCGTGCACGGCGCGGTGCGGAAGTCGCTGCCGCAGGGGCTGCTGATGCTGCTGCTCGCGCTGCTGGTGATCCCGGTCGGGCTGGTGACGCAGCCGTGGTGGCTGCTGATGCTCGTGCTGATCCCGACGAACCTGGTCTGCGCCCCGACGCTCGCGGCCACCACGGAGGCGGTCAGCGAACTCGCGCCGCCCGCCGTTCGCGGCGAGGCGATGGGCCTGCAGGACGCGTCGACGCGGCTCGGGCTGGCCGCGGGGAGCCCGGTGGTCGGCTTCGCGATCGACCATTCGAGCCCGGCGTGGGGTTTCGCAGCGGCCGGATTCGGCGGGCTGGCGCTGGCGGCGCTGGGGCTGGTGTGGTCGCTACGCCGGAGCTCGGTGCGGACCCCTTCGCTGGCGGCGGCTGTGCGGGCTCGCCGCTGAGCTGTTGCCGGGCGCGGTCCGCGACGCGGACGTCCGTGAAGGGCTCCTTCACGGATCTCTGCGGGAGCGAAGGGTCAGGTGCAGGCTTTGCGCAGCCCGTCGAGCTTTTCCAGGTTCCGTTTGGTCCACCGGGCGATCACCCCGGCGTCCTCGAGGTGTTCCTTCTGCACCTGGACGTACGAATCGGCCATGCCGAGCAGGGCGTTCTTGACGTCCTCTTCCTTGACGTCGGCCGCCAGCTCGCGCAGCCGCCGTTCCTTGTCCTGCGCGCGGGCCTTGAGCTTGTCGCCGTCCACCAACGGGTTCAGGTCCGCGAGGCCCAGAGCTTCGGTGCACGTGGAGACCTTGTCCACCGCTGAATTCGTCTGATTGACCGCCGAATCGACCTGGTCGCATCCGGCCAGCAACGTTCCGGCCGCGACCAAGGCGACCGCCACCCCCCAGCTCTTCATGCCATCAGGGTAGCGGCTCCCGCGGGCGCACCGGCTCGATTCGCCCGCGGGAACCCCTCATCCCTTCACGCACACGACCTGCTTGAGGTGAGCGACCACCTCGACCAGGTCGGTCTGCGCCTGGATCACCGTCTCGATGTCCTTGTACGCGGCCGGGATCTCGTCGACGACCCCGGTGTCCTTCCGGCATTCCACACCCGCGGTCTGCGCGGCGAGGTCGGCGGCGGTGAAGGTCTTGCGGGCCTTCGTCCGCGACATCCGCCGTCCGGCTCCGTGGGACGCGGATTCGAACGACGCGGTGTTGCCAAGTCCGCGCACGATGTACGAGCCCGTCCCCATGCTGCCCGGGATGATCCCGAGATCGCCGGAGCCGGCCCGGATCGCGCCCTTGCGGGTGACGAGCAGATCGACGCCGTCGTAGGTTTCCTCGGCGACATAGTTGTGGTGACACGAAACTGCGTCGTCGAACGTCGTCCCCGGGATCACTTCCGCGACCGCGAGCTTCACCAGCGCGACCATCGTCGCCCGGTTCCGTGCCGCGTAGTCCTGTGCCCAGAAAAGGTCGCGGCGGTACGCCTGCATTTCCGGCGTGTCCGCGACGAACACCGACAGGTCGGGGTCCGGCAGATCGCGGTTGTGCGGCAGTTTCCGCGCGATCGCCATGTGCCGCTCAGCGAGTTCCTTGCCGATGTTGCGCGAACCCGAATGCAGCATCAGCCAGACCCGGCCCTCGTCGGAGCCGCCCTGTTCGAGGCAGACCTCGATGAAGTGGTTGCCGCCGCCGAGGCTGCCTACCTGCAGATGCGCGCGCTTGCGCAGGTCCTGGACTCCCTCGTGCAGGTCGCCGAACGACTTCCAGAACGTGTCCCAGCCGCCGACGCCGTGCACCTTCGCGGTGTTGACCGGCGTCTTGTGCAGGCCGAACCCGACCGGCACCGCCGATTCGATCCGCTTGCGCAGCTTGCCGAGGTCGTCGGGCAGGTCGCTCGCCGCCAGCGAGGTCCGCACCGCGCTCATCCCGCAGCCGATGTCGACGCCGACCGCGGCCGGGGAGACCGCGTCGCGCATCGCGATGACGCTGCCGACCGTGGCACCCTTGCCGTAGTGGACGTCCGGCATCACCGCGACGCCGTGCACCCACGGCAGGTTCGCGACGTTGCGCAGCTGCCGCATCGCTTGGTCTTCGACCGACGCGGGATCTGCCCACATCCGGATCGGAACCCGCGCGCCGTCCACTGCCGTGTACATGACTTTCCTTTCCCAGAACGAAGTTTGCCCGCTCAGCATCCGGCACTCGAGCGCTGGCGACAACGGGTTTTCGAACACCGGTGCTTCGGTGAAACGAAATCGGCGCTTCCGTCGATAACGGCTCGGACGACCGGTTCGCCGAGGGTGCCGGTCTTGGGGAGGATTCCGTTTTTCCATGAGGTACTCATTGCGGGCGACGCTCGCGGTCTTGTTGCTGGCCGGGTTTCCGGTGCTGATGCTCGCCGTCGCCGGGGCGCTGATCTGGCTCGAGGTCGAGGCGTTCCACGGTCATCCGTTCACCGCGATACGGCTCGGCTTCCTCGCCGTTCCTGTGCTGTACGTGCTGGTCACCGCCCTGCTGACGTTCGAGCGGTCGCACGACGACGTCGACGGTGTGCTCGTCACGCCCGGCGAGCAGCCCGAACTGTGGGCGGCCGTCCGCGAGCTCGCTCAGGAGGTCGGCACCCGGCCGCCGGACGAGATCTACCTCGTTCCGCAGGTCAACGCGGCGGTGAACGAGGAGACGCACTGGGCGGGGCTGCGCGTGCGGCGGCGCCGGATGTTCATCGGCGCGCAGCTTTTCGCCGGGATGCGGGTCAGCCAGCTCCGGGCCATTCTCGGGCACGAGCTCGGCCACTACAGCAATCGCCACACCCGCTTCGCCGGCGCGACCTATCGCGGACGGCAGACGATCGGGCGAGTCGTGAACGGACTCAGCTCGGCTGGGTCCGGCCGGCTGGTGCGGCCCATCTTCACCGCGTACGCCGCCGTGTATTTCCAGGTCTCGGCGCGCGTGAGTCAGCAACAGGAACTCGCCGCCGACACCGATTCCGCGCGCGTCGCCGGCAGCGCGGCCGCGGCCAGCGCGCTGCGCGAGGTCGAAGTCCTCGACGCGGCCTGGTGGGTGTTCCTGAACGACTACGCGACGGTCGCGTGGTCCTCCGGCTATCTGCCGGCGCGGATGACCGAGGGCTACCAGCTGCTGCTCTCCGACGGGCAGCGCGCGGAGGAAATGGCTTCCCTGCGGGAGAATCCGCCGTCGCGGCCTGCCTCGAAGTACGACAGCCACCCGCCGATGGCAGAACGGATCGCGCTGCTGGAAGCCGCTCCGGCCGTCCCGGTTCCGCCCGGCGGCGAGCGACCGGCGATGGACCTTCTCCGCAACGGGCCGGAGCTGCTCGATGCGGTACTGGTCACCGGCTTCACGGAGGGAGTGTCCTCGAAGAAGAAGCTCGACTGGGCCAGCCTGGTCGACATCGGCGTGCGCGATTCGAATCAGGCCGAGGCGCTGCGGATCCTCCGCAGCCGCCGTCTCGACGATCTGCTGGACCTGCTCGACGCCGGACGCCTCGAGGAACTCGCCGACCCCACGGCTCCGCCGGAGGCCCGGGGGCCGGAGCGCGAACTCTACCGAGCGCAAGTCCACTTGAGACTGTCCATTGTGCTGCACGCAATGCTCGCCAAAGCCGGTGCGGCGCACTGGGAACTGTCTTGGTCTGGACCAGCGCAGCTGGTGCTGGCCGAACCGTACGCCGCCGAACTGGATCCCGCCGTCGACGCGGCGATCGACGGGGACACCGCTCCGCGCGTTGCTCGCCCCGGTTCGGTCCTGAGGGGAAAACCCTTTGCTAGGACTGATCAAGCTCTACACCGTTCCGCGGTGCACGCCGACGCGCTCACGAACGTGGCGTGGCAGATCCGCAGCGCGCGGGGGCGAAGTACGTCAGCGCGGAGCAATTCACGGGATTCCAGCGCGCGCCCTGCAGTATTGGTGTGACAAGTGGTTCGGCACCCACGATCTGATGTGGACCTTCGCCGAGGAGGGGACAAGCGCGTCGAAGCCGCGCTCGTCGAACTCCGGCGTGGTCCCGAAGCGGTGGAGCAATTCCGCCATCTCGGCCGGAATGCGTCCGGACGGGTGTGGTCGTACAGCGGTTACGGAGCCGTTCACGAATTCCGGACGCGCCGCAACCAAGCCTGCCGGGGCGCCAAGTAGCGGGGACCGGTCCCGGACGACCAGTGGTCTCCTGGCCTGGTTCCCGAGCAAGAGGTGGTGTCCGAGGTGATCCCGTCCAGTCCGTCCCAGCCGATGCCCGCGTCCGGCGAAAACGCGGAGCAGGAGGTGCGGCGAGGAATCCGGTCGATGCGATGGGCGATCGGCGGCCAGGCCGTGCTCTACCTGGCGCTCGCGGCGTTCGTCGGTTACCTGCTCGGGCTTGGCGGCACGTCGGGCGCCGTGGCCCTGCCGGTGACGATCCTGGTGATCAACTCGGCGCTGACCAGTGCGTTGGTGGTGTGCGCTGTCCTGCTGAGCAGGCGGCAGCGCGGGGTGATGCTCGCGCTCATCTGGCTGGAGTGCGGGTTCATGGCGATGCTGCTGCTCGGCGCGATCCTGTCGCTGGCCATGAGTTCCGGAGCCGGGGGCGGCGCGCCGGTCGGGCTGATCCTGTGGGGTTTCCTGATGCAGGCGGTGCTGCGCCCGTTGCAGAAGCCGGAGATCCGGGTCGCGTTCGGACTGAAACCGATCAAGCCGCGGCAGAAGAAGAAGTGAAAACTGCCCGGCCCCTGGACAAGGGGCCGGGCAGTTTCAGCGCGAAGCTCAGCGGTTCTGCGCCACCAGTTCGGCGATCTGCACGGTGTTCAGCGCCGCCCCCTTGCGGAGGTTGTCGGCGGAGACGAACAGCGCGAGGCCGCGGCCGTCCGGGACGCCCGGGTCGGTCCGGATGCGCCCGACCAGGCTCGGGTCGATTCCCGCGGCCTGCAGCGGCGTCGGCACGTCCGCCAACTGCACGCCCGGCGCGTTCGACAGCAGTTCGGTCGCCCGCTCGACCGACAGCGGCCGTTCGAATTCGACGTTGATCGACAGCGAGTGCCCGGTGAACACCGGCACCCGGACGCACGTGCCGGACACCAGCAGCTCCGGGATGCCCAGGATCTTCCGGCTTTCGTTGCGCAGCTTCTGTTCCTCGTCCGTCTCGAACGTGCCGTCGTCCACAATGGACCCGGCCATCGGCAGGACGTTGAACGCGATCGGCGCGACGTACTTGGCCGGGGCCGGGAATTCGACCGCCGAACCGTCGTGCGTGAGCGAGGCCGCGCGCGAGGCGACAGCGTTCACCTGAGCGGCCAGTTCGTCGACGCCGGCCAGACCGCTGCCGGACACCGCCTGGTAGGTGCTCGCGATGATCCGCACCAGACCGGCTTCGTCGTGCAGCGGCTTGAGGACCGGCATCGCGGCCATGGTGGTGCAGTTGGGGTTCGCGATGATCCCCTTCCGCACGTCCTTGATCGCCTCCGGGTTGACCTCGCTGACGATCAGCGGCACGTCCGGGTCGCGCCGGAACGCCGACGAGTTGTCGACCACGATCGCGCCCGCCTCGGCGAACCGCGGCGCCTGCTCGCGCGACGTCGCACCGCCCGCGGAGAACAACGCGATGTCCAAACCGGACAGATCAGCGGTCGCCGTGTCCTCGACGGTGATTTCCTCGTCGCGCCACGGCAGCGTGCGTCCCGCTGAACGGGCCGAGGCGAAGTAGCGGATTTGCTCGACCGGGAAATTCCGCTCGTCGAGCAGCTTGCGCATCACAGCGCCGACCTGGCCGGTAGCACCGACCACCCCGACGCGAAGACCCTGCGCCATCAGCGACCACTCCCCGCGTAGACGACGGCTTCCTCGTCGCCGCCCAGTTCGAACGCCTCGTGGATCGCGCGCACGGCCTCGTCCAGCTGCGCGTCGCGGATCAGCACCGAAATGCGGATCTCCGAGGTGTTGATGATTTCGATGTTCACGCCCGCGTTGGCCAGCGCCTCGCAGAACGTCGCGGTGACGCCCGGGTGCGAACGCATCCCGGCGCCGACGAGCGACACCTTGCCGACGTGGTCGTCGTACAGCACGGACTCGAAGCCGATCTCCGCCTTGATCTTCTCGAGTTCCTTGACCGCCTTGGCCCCGTTGGCCTTCGACAGCGTGAAGGTGATGTCGGTGCGGCCCGAGGACGTGCTGGACACGTTCTGCAGCACCATGTCGATGTCGATCTCGGCGTCGGCCACGACCCGGAAGATCTTGCCCGCGGCTCCGGCGTGGTCCGGCACGCCGGTCACGGTGATCTTCGCTTCCGAGCGGTCGTGTGCCACACCGGTGATCAGCGCTTGTTCCACGGGGATCTCCTCGATCGATCCGGCCACCGTGGTGCCCGGCTTGTCGCTGTAAGAAGAACGGACTCGGATCGGCACGCCGTAACGGCGCGCGTACTCGACCGAACGCAGGTGCAGGATCTTCGATCCGCTCGCCGCGAGCTCCAGCATCTCCTCGTACGGGATGGTGTCGAGCTTTTTGGCGTCCGGCACGATCCGCGGGTCGGCCGAATACACACCGTCCACATCGGAATAGATCTCGCACACGTCCGCGTTCAGCGCGGCGGCGAGCGCCACCGCGGTGGTGTCGGAACCGCCGCGGCCGAGCGTCGTGATGTCCTTGGTGTCCTGTGCCACGCCTTGGAAACCGGCCACCAGCGCGACGTAACCCTGCTCGAGCGCCTCGGTGACGCGGCTCGGAGTGACGTCGATGATGCGCGCGTTGCCGTGCACCGAGGTGGTGACCACGCCCGCTTGGGAACCGGTGAACGACCAGGCTTGCGCGCCCTGCGCGGAAATGGCCATCGCGACCAGCGAATTCGAGATGCGCTCACCGGCGGTGAGCAGCATGTCCATTTCCCGCTCCGGCGGAGCCGGGTTCACTTGCTGCGCCAGATCGAGCAGCTCATCAGTGGTGTCGCCCATCGCCGAGCACACGACGACCACGTCGTTGCCCGCCTTCTTGGTCGCGACGATCCGTTCTGCCACGCGCTTGATCCGGTCGGCACTTTCCAGCGACGATCCGCCGTACTTCTGGACCACGAGGGCCACGCCCGAACCTCCTTGACGGGCCGGGGCGTACTCCTTGGAGGGCACCGAGGAGCGCCCACGGCCCTTCATTTGGAGAAGAGCCTACCGGCGCGAACGGCGCTCGCCACCCCATCGAGTGGTCCGCCACGGCCCGTCAGGAGGGTTTGGAAGTAAATTTTCCTTAACGCCAGGGGAAAGCTCGAAGCCCTTCCTCCGGAGTGACGGAGAGCACTCCCCGGCCGTACTACCTTCGCCGCATGCGCAAACCAGCCGAGACGAGCGTCCCCGTCGCGCCGGCCATCGCCGAGCGGTGGAGCCCGCGGGCCTACGACGAGACCGCCGAAATCACCGGCGCCCAGCTGACCGCATTGCTCGAAGCCGCCAGGTGGGCGCCGTCTTTCGGCAACACCCAGCCGGCCCGCTACCTCGTCGGCCGCCGGGGCGATCCGGTGTTCCCCCGCATCCTCGCGACACTCAACTCCGGGAACCAGGCGTGGGCGTTCCGGGCGAGCGCGTTGCTGATCGGCGTGACGGTCACCACGAATGAGAAGGGCGAGGTGCCCTACGCCGACTACGGACTGGGTTTGGCGACCGAGAACCTCGTCCTGCAAGCGGTCGAACTCGGCCTGATCGCCCACCAGATGGCGGGCTTCTCGGCGGACGCGGTCCGCGCGGAGTTCGGCCTCCCGGACGAGGCGGTGGCCCGGGTCGCGATCGCCGTCGGATCTCCCGCCGACCCGTCCGTACTGGACGACCCGCGCCGGATCGAACGGGAACTGGCCCCTCGGCGCCGGCTGCCGCTCGCGGAGTTCGTCTTCGGTGACCGATGGGGGTCTCCGGCACTGTGACCGTTTCGTGAGCAATCTGGGGAACCGGAGTCCCGCCGTTGAGGTCAGATGGACGCCAAACCGGTCAGGCCGCTGATTCGGTGGGATTCTTCTCAAGGAGTGACGAAATGCGTACAGCGATGCCGGTTGCACTGGCGGTTTCCGCGACGGCGATGGCGTTCGCGCTGTCCGGGTGCTCCTCCGAGGACACCCCCGCCCCGCCGATCGCCACTCCGCCCGCTTCGTCCTCCGCGGCCGCACCGTCCTCCTCGGCCGCCGCTCCCGCCGGCGACTCCGCCTCCGCCGACTACACCAAGCAGGGCACGAAGCTGAAAATCGGCGAGAAGGCCGTGGTGCCGTTCAAGTCGCAGAAGATCACCGGCGCGATCGGCGTGACGGTGACCGGCATCGACAAGGGCGTGGAGGCCGACCTGGCCCCGCTGAAGCTCGGCGACCGGGCCAAGGGGATGACGCCGTACTACATCCAGGTCAAGGTCACGAACGAGACCGGCTCGGACTTCTCGTACAGCTCGCTGGGCCTGATGAACGGCCTGCTCGCGGACGGCACCGACGGCCCGCACGTGACGGTGATCGGCAAGTTCGAGAAGTGCGACCGCGGCAACTCCGGCAAGGCGTTCACCACGAAGGGCGCTTCGTACGACAGCTGCGTGCTGGCACTGGCCCCCGCTGGCGCGGAGGTCAAGGGGGCTAGCTACACCGCGAGCACGTACCGGGACCTGGCGCCGAACACTGACTACGGCAAGGACGCCGTGACCTGGCAGTCCTGAACCATAGGCGGGGCGCTGGTCGACGCACCAGCGCCCCGACGCGGTGAATTCAAGGCATCGGGCGGTTCCTTGCAAGTTCCTTGAAAAAATTCAAGGAACTTGAGATGTCGCGAGCAGAATTAAAGCCTTTGCTGATAACCTTTAAAAGTGGAGCTAGAGACCTTCCGTCAGTCGCCGATCGGGCACCTCGTACCCATAACCGGCACCGACGGGCGCACCAAGCAACCGTACCGCCACTTCGCGTTTGTTCCTGACCCGCTTCCCACCGAGGTCGCGCTCACCGCCGGAACCTACAAGCTGCTCAGCGAAGCCGACCGGGCGCTTGGCGCGCTGGATGCCCTGACCGATCAGCTGCCCAACCCCGGACTCCTGGTCCGCCCCTCGCTTACCCGGGAAGCGATCAGTACTTCGGCACTGGAAGGCACCTTCGCCCCCTACGCCGATGTGCTCCAGGCGCAGCAAACCAGCAGGGAGCCGGCCACCGCGGAGATCCGAGAGATCCAGAACTACGTCAAGGCCGCGTTCGAGGGTCTGGACCTCATCAGCAAACTGCCCATCTGCCTGAAGGTGGTCTCGAAACTCCAGCAGATCCTCGTCGCCGGCACGCGTGGCGACTCCTACGACGCGGGCCGGCTGCGCGAACGACTGGTCTGCATCGGCGACCGCGGCCGCGGAATCGAACAGTCTCGTTTCGTCCCGCCGCCGAACGGCGACATGCTCCGAGACGGGGTGAGCGCATGGGAAAAGTGGATCAACGCCGAGCAGGAGCTGCCAGCACTAGTGAAGCTGGCACTCGGCCACTACCAGTTCGAAACCCTGCACCCGTTCAGCGACGGAAACGGCCGGATCGGACGGCTGATCATCACCTTGCAGCTGATCGAGGAGAAGATCCTCAAGTACCCGGTGCTGAACTTGTCGTCCTGGCTGGAACCGCGCAGGGAGGATTACATCGACCACCTCCTGAACGTCAGCAAGACAGGTGACTTCGATCCCTGGGTGCGGTTCTTCGCCGAAGCTGTCAAAGCCCGCGCATTGGCCGCGGGAAACACGATCGGCAGGCTCACCGCGTTCTCCCAGGAAGTGAGCGACACGATGCGCGGCCTCGGCGCACGAGGCGCCGTCCAGGATCTCGCGGTGACCATCATCGGGTACCCGATGATGACGATTCCCGAGGTGCAGAACAACCTCGGCGTGTCCTACCCGACCGCGAGCAACGCGATCAAAAAACTCGAGGAAGCTGGCTTCCTGCGCGAGATCACCGGCGGGAACTACGGACGCCAGTACATCTGCGACCGAGTGTTCGACGAACTGGCCGAAAACTGACCAGTCAGGCGCCCGCGCCCCCGACGCGCCGGATGATCTTCGCCAGGATTCCCGACACGATCAGCCAGAACACCGCCGCGATGCCGTAGTTCACCAGAACGCGCAGTTTCGCGTCGCTCGGCGTGAACAGGTCCTTGAAGCCGAGCGACAGTCCGTCTGCCCAGCCGCGGACGAACGAGACGATGCCGTTGCCCTGGTTTGCCTCGCCGATGACGAAAATCACGTGCAGCACCAAGACCGCGGCGAACAGCAGTCCGACCCAGCGCACCAGCGACGCGAGGAAGGACACCCCGCGCTCACGAGTGCGCCGCCAGTCCACCGGGGTGCGCTGGGGCCGCGCCTTCGCCTCGGTTTCCTGCGCTTCTTCCGCGTGCTCGCCCATGCCGGGCAGTCTGGCACGTCGTTTCGCGGCCCGCTACCCGCTAGTAACAGGTATCAGCCACCCGACGTAACAGTTCGATCGCGACGGGCGGCTTTCCTTTCGCGGCGTCGGGTGGTTACAGTGACCCCGTGGCGCGTGAACTCCTGCTTCGCTGCCGCGACGGGGCCTGATCTGACCGGCTCCTCGTCGCGGGGCTTTGTGGTGCCGGTCGTCCGCACCGATCCCTTCAGGAGATTTTCCCGCGATGAGCACCGACCCCCGCACCACTAACTCCCGTCTGCGCACGCCCTCTCGTCCCGCGCCCGCCGGACAGCCCTCGTGGAACCCGCAGCGCGGCACGTCCATGCCGGTCCACCGTTACCGCCCCTGGTACGACGTCGTCGAGAACATCGACGTACCCGACCGCACCTGGCCGGACAAGCGCATCGACCGCGCGCCGCTGTGGTGTGCGGTCGACCTGCGCGACGGCAACCAGGCGCTGATCGACCCGATGTCGCCCGCGCGCAAGCGCAAGTTCTTCGACCTGCTGGTCCGCATGGGCTACAAGGAGATCGAGGTCGGCTTCCCGGCCGCGTCGCAGACCGACTTCGACTTCGTCCGCGAGATCATCGAAGAGGGCGCGATCCCGGACGACGTGCACATCCAGGTGCTGACCCAGTGCCGCCCCGAGCTGATCGAGCGCACCTTCCAGGCGCTCGAGGGCGCGCCGAGGGCGATCGTCCACATTTACAACTCGACGTCGATCCTGCAGCGCCGCGTCGTGTTCCGCGAGGAGCGCGAGGGCATCAAGAAGATCGCGACGCAGGCCGCCGAAATGGTCGTCGAGCTGGCGGCGAAGCAGCCGGACACCGACTTCCGCTTCCAGTACTCGCCCGAGTCCTACACCGGCACCGAGCTGTCCTACGCGCTCGAGGTGTGCAACGCGGTCACCGAAATCTGGCAGCCGACGCCGGAGAAGCCGGTGATCCTGAACCTGCCGGCGACCGTCGAGATGGCGACGCCGAACGTCTACGCCGACTCGATCGAGTGGATGAGCCGCAACCTGGAACGCCGCGATTCGGTGATCCTGTCGCTGCACCCGCACAACGACCGCGGCACCGGCATCGCCGCCGCCGAACTGGGCTACCAGGCGGGCGCGGACCGGATCGAGGGCTGCCTGTTCGGCAACGGCGAGCGCACCGGCAACGTCGACCTGGTCGCGCTGGGCATGAACCTCTACAGCCAGGGCATCGACCCGCAGATCGACTTCTCCGACATGGACGAGATCAAGCGGACCGTCGAGTACTGCAACCAGCTGCCGGTCCCGGAACGCTCCCCGTGGGGCGGCGACCTGGTGTTCACCGCCTTCTCCGGCAGCCACCAGGACGCGATCAACAAGGGCCTCGACGCGATGAAGGACGCCGCCGACAAGAAGGGCGTCCCGGTCGACGAGCACCCGTGGGAGGTCCCGTACCTGCCGATCGACCCGAAGGACGTCGGCCGCACCTACGAGGCCGTGATCCGGGTGAACTCGCAGTCCGGCAAGGGTGGCGTCGCCTACATCATGAAGGCCGAGCACCAGCTGGACCTGCCGCGCCGGCTGCAGATGGAGTTCTCGAAGGTCATCCAGGCCTACACCGACACCGAGGGCGGCGAGGTCGACCCGGCCACCATGTGGCGCGCGTTCTCGGCCGAGTACCTGGAGTCGAAGACCCCGCTGGAGCTGATCAAGCAGCGGGTCACCGACAACGGCGGCGGCGAGTACGACCTCGAGGCCACGGTGAAGGTCGAGGGCGACGAGCACGAGATCACCGGTCGCGGCAACGGGCCGATCGCCGCGTTCTTCGACGCACTGTCCACTGTGGGCTACGACCTGCGGCTCCTGGACTACAGCGAGCACACGCTGAGCCCTGGCGACGACTCGCGCGCCGCGTCCTACATCGAATGCGCGATCTCCGACCGCGTGTTCTGGGGCATCGGCGTCGACCCGTCGATCGTCACTGCCTCGCTGCGGGCCGTGGTCAGCGCGGTCAACCGGGCCAACCGCTGACCCGAGCCTGATCGCCCCAATGCCACATTGGGTGCGTCACATGCACCCAATGTGGCATTCGGTGCGTCACATGCACCCAATGCCGCATTGGGGATTTTTCATCTTGTTGGTGCTGGTTAGGTGGGGTTGACGGGGCTGGTTGTGGTTGTGCTGTAACGGAGTTGCTGGGCGGGCGTGGGCCGGGCGGGAACGCGGTGGAGCCCCCGGATGTTGAT